>CAYNVR010000006.1:0-20877 GCA_964400715.1 uncultured Sulfurimonas sp. | reverse complement strand
ACTTTGTCTATAGTAGTAAGTGCTACTGGTAAACCACCATCTTGTGTATAATTTATCTTATGTTGTGCCATTCAAGTGCTCCTTTTTTCCATGCATAAACAAAACCTATTGTTAATAAAACTATAAACATAAGCATCTCTGCGAAACCAAACCAACCTAATATCTTGAAATCAACTGCCCAAGGAAACATAAAGATGATTTCAACATCAAAAAGTAAAAACAGTAACGCAAACAGATAAAACTGTGGAGATATTCTGTTTGGTTGTTTTGTAACTTCTGGTCCACATTCGTAAACAGATAGTTTAATTTTTTCACTATCTTTTGCTGCTAATGCACGACTCGCTAAACGAGCTATAACCGTTATTCCATAAAATGCACCAAATGTTATAACAAATAGTACAAAGACCCCAAAATACGGATTTGCTGTGGCAATATGTTCCATATAATCCTACCTTTTTAGTTTTTTTTCTCTTCACCGAAGAAAAAACAGTTGTTCGCACTATATCAAAAAGTGTATTAAAGTAACGATTAAAGAGATTAAAAGTAGAAAAAATGTTACAAGATGCTACACTTTAATAAGAAAAATTCATAGTAACACAATGAAGTGAGCCGTGTTGTTTAATGAGAGTTGAACAATCTATGGGGATTATATCTCTGTTTTTGAAAGTTTGTTCAAAAACCAAGATGGCATCACTATCTTCTTTTACCCCATAAACAGGAACTAAAACAGCTCCGTTTACAAACAAAAAGTTTGCATAGGTTGCTGGTAGTCTTTCATTTTCAAAATATATGGGTGTTGGAAATGGTAGTGGTATGAGATTGAAGTTGAGTTGTTTTAACTCATCTTCCATAAGTTTTAGCTCTTTGTAATGCTCATCTGTTTCATCTTCACACTTTACATACATTATGGTTTTTTCATCTACAAATCTTGCCAAAGTGTCTATGTGAGAGTCTGTATCATCACCAGCTAAGTAGCCGTGGTCTAAGTAGATGATGTTTTTTAGACCAAAAAAGTCTTTTAGTTTTTGTGTGATTTGCTCTTTTGAAAACTCTTTGTTTCTGTTTGGATTTAACATACATGTAGAAGTTGTAAGCAGGGTATCTACCCCATTGCTTTCAACCCCTCCACCTTCTAAAACAAAGTTACATGTAGAAGCTTGTGGTGTTAAAAATTTTGTCATGGCATTGTCTTTGTTTGCTTCAAATTTTCCACCCCAACCATTGAATGTAAAATCTAAAAGTTCTATTTTTCCATCTTTTTCAACACACAAAGCAGAACAATCTCTTGCCCAAGTATCGTCTGTTTTATACTCTACAAAATGTAGGTTTTTATTTGGTTTGAACCTTTTTTTTACATCTTCTACATCTGCACACACAACAAGACATTTTTGGTATTTTATGATGTTGTTTATAATCTCTTCAAAATTTTGTTGAGCCTCTTGTAGATACTCTGCCCAGTCTGTATCTTTGTGTGGAAATATGATTTGAGTATAACTTTGTTTCTCAAACTCTGCTACAAATCTTTTCATTTTTACCTCTTATTTGTGTATAATTTCTTTATGGCTTATATAACACTTAACAAAAATAATTTTTTTAATAATCTTGACATTATTACACAACAAACAAAAAGTAAAAATAAAATAGCACTCGTTTTAAAAGATAATGCTTATGGACACGGCATCTTAGAAGTTGCTTCTATGGCAAAAGAGTATGGTATAAAAAAAGCGGTTGTGAGGTGTGAAGTTGAGGCTTGTATGGTTGAAGATATGTTTGAGTATATCTTAGTTTTAAATGACTATCCATCAAAACCAACCAAACATATAAGATACACCATAAACGACATAAACTCCATAAAAAAGTTTCCAAAAGGGTGTGTTGTTGAGCTAAAAGTAGATACAGGCATGCAAAGAAATGGCATCTCTTTTTCACAGATAAAAGAGGCTTTAAAGCTCATAGATGAGTGTGGGCTTGTGCTTGATGGAGTTTTTACTCACCACAGATGTGCAGATGAGTTAAGTAGTGAGTGGTTTTGGCAAAATGAGAGGTTTAAAAGTGTAAAAGAGTTAGTAAAAACTCTTGGTTACAGTGTAAAGTTTCACTCTGCAAACTCTGCTTCACTTTTTAGATATGAAGATTTTGATGAAGATATGGCAAGGGTTGGGATAGCTGTTTATGGGTGTATGGAACTTCCAAAAGTTTTTGACAAAACAAACAGTTTGAAGCCTGTCTTGTCTTTGTATGCAAACAAAATCTCATCTCGAAAAGTTTTAGCTAACACAAAGATAGGGTATGGCTCAACTTATGAGTTTGAAAAAGATTGTGTTGTTTCAAACTACGATTTTGGGTATGGAGATGGTTTTTTAAGAGGTTGTTCAAACAACTACACAACACCAAAAAACAAAAAACTTGTTGGAAGAATCTCAATGGACAACTCATCTTTTGTGGCAGAGGAAGATGAACTTTTAATCTTTGATGATGCAAGAGAGGTCGCAAAAAAAGCAAATACTATAAGCTATGAGGTTTTAACATCTTTAAAGCATTATATGAAGAGAGTGGTAGTGTAGCTTGATAAAAATAATTTAGTTTGGTATAATGACGACATACAAGATAGCAAATGAGGATTACATCGGAATAGAGATTATCTTATAATCGTTATAGCAGGTTCGACTCCTGTCTTTGCTATCTTATCTTTTCTAAAAATTTATCTTTTAAGTCCTCTTTATTTATTTTTCCAAGTGTTAAGATATTGTTTTTTGTATTTATGATTATTTTAAATAATTGTCCTTCAAATTCACAAATATACATCAAGTTCTTATGTTTTTCTAAATTGTCATAAAATATATAGTTTGGTTTTTTTAAATATTTATAGATATTTAAAATTATATTTTTATCTACATTTTTGTTTATTTTCTTTTTAAAATCTCTTATTGAATGTTTATATGCTTTAACACTTAATCTAATCTCAAAGTTTGATAAGCAAATACCTTTTTTATCATATAAAAATTTAATTATATCATCATCCATATAACCAACAATTATATAGTTTTTTTTGATTGTGTTAGATTCTATGTTGCTTATAAAAATTTCTAAGTTTTTTTTATAGTTTTTCATAAGTTATGGATTTACAAGTTTAACAATCCCGCAGCTAAATATCACTCCATCTACTCCAAGTAGGGCTAACTCCTCTATCTCATCGTTGTTTTGTATCTTTACCAAAATTTTTGCATCAAATAGGTAGTTGTTTGCTAAGTTTTGAGCTGTTTTAGCTAACTCTTTTTTCACTACTATAAATGAAGCATTGAGTGCTGAGGCATAAACTATTTGTGTTATATTTTCCACATGTAGAGCAAAACTGACATCATTTAAGTTCGCATACTCTATGATGTCTAAATTTTTTTCATCAAAATCAAAATATACAGTTGAGTTTGGTGGTGTTTGTAAGATGGTGTCTATATCTTCTATGTGGTAAAATGGTTTACTTTTTATAAATTTATGACCTATAAAAATCATTTTACACACTCTTTACAACAGAAATATTTTCCACCGCTAAGTATCGCTTCATCTAGTTCTATATATGTGCTACATGTAGAACACTCTATGAGTTCACTAACTTTGTCTTGCTCTTTCTTTTTTAATGGTTTTTTCTTTATAAAAAAATAGTAAACAGTCAAAATAACTGCTCCTACAAGTAGTATTTTTAGTATCATAAATCTTCTCCAAGAAGTAGGTAGTGTCTGTTGTTTGTTTGCATAACTTTGTAGTTCATACCACTAAGTGAACTTTTTTCAACCTCATCAAAAACTTTTTCACCTTTGTAAAATAATAGTTTTGAGTTGTCATCTCTTAAATGGGAACTTAACTCTAAAAGCATACTTGTTTGAGTAACTGCTCTTGAAGTTATGAGCTCAAATGTCTCAGGTTGCATCTCTTCAACCCTTTTTTTTATAACAGTTACATTGTTTAGTTTTAAATCTGCTTTTATAAACTGTAAAAAACTAGCCCTTTTTGCAAGTGGTTCAACAAGTGTAACTTGTGTATTTGGCAAAGCAAAGGCAAGTATCATACCAGGGAAACCAGCACCAGTGCCTATATCTAAAATGCTTTTTACATCTGGTAAAAAACTAACAGGAAAAACTGCATCAAATATAAACTCATCAAGAGTTTGTTCATCTTTTGCACCTGTTAGGTTATGGATTTTGTTCCATTTAAACAGATGTTCTTTGTATTTTTGTACCTTATAAAAAAAATCTTCTGGTAGATTTATATTTTTTGTTTTCTCTTTTAAATTCAAGACAACCTTTCTTCTTTTAACATATTTGTAGCTTCATTTTCTGATACTGGTTTTGCATATAAAAAACCTTGTATATAGTTACAACCATTTTCAAGCAAAAACTCCTCTTGCTCTTTTAGTTCAACACCCTCAGCAATTAGTTTTAAATTTAAACTTTTTGCAAGAGCAATAATAGCTTTTGATATAGCCTTATCATCTTCATTTTTTGGTATATCTTTTATAAAAGAGCGGTCTATTTTTAACTTATCTAACGGCAACTTTTTAAGATATGCAAGAGATGAATATCCAGTTCCAAAATCATCTATCGCTATTTCTATACCTAAGTTACTTATGCTGTTTAATTTTTGTATGGATGATATTGGGTTGCTCATAACCTGCCTCTCTGTTACCTCTAACTCTAACCAAGATGAAGAGAAATCACACTTATCCATTGTTTGTAAAAGATAATCTACAAAATCATCTTTGTTTAACCGCTTCATAGCCAAATTCAATGCCAAAGTTCCAGGGTTTAAACCATCTTTGTACCATTTAGAAAACTGTTGCATAGCTTTTTTCATAACATACCTGTCAATCTCAACTATGAGATCACTCTCCTCAGCAATGGGGATAAACTCGTTAGGAGGGATTAACCCAAGTTCTGGATGTTGCCATCTAACAAGAGCTTCAAAACCAACAATCTTTTTTAATTTTATATCAAATTGAGCCTGATAATGTACAATAAACTGCTCCTCTTTTAAAGCTACATGTAAATTATTTTGGATAATAACATCTTCAAAAGCTTTTTTAGAAAGCTCATCTGAATAAAATTCAAATCTGTTTCTCCCCAACTCTTTTGCCTTATACATCGCTATATCTGCATATTTTATAAGGTCCTGCATATCTGTTGTATCTGTCGGATAAGATGCAATCCCTATACTCGCAGATATATATAAATTATTATGTATGGGGTCTTTCATGACAGATATAATTTTCTTTGCAACCACTTCTATATCTGCATCAGATTTTATATTTTGTAAAATAATCGTAAACTCATCTCCACCCAATCTAGAAAGAGTATCTTCCTCTCTTAAAACGTTTAAAAGTCTAGAAGAAGCTTCAATGAGAACCTTGTCTCCAATATGATGCCCGTAAGAATCGTTTATCCTTTTAAACTGGTCCAAATCAATAAATAAAACTGCAAATTTTTTCTTATTTCTTTTAGCCGAAGCTATTGTTTGTTTAAGTCTATCTTCAAACAAAGCTCTATTTGGTAAACCTGTAAGGGTATCGTGAGTTGCCTGATAGTTTAACTCCTTAGTCTGTTTTCGGAGTAACAGTTCTGTCTCTTTTTGTTTCTTTTCTAGTTCAACTAACTCTGTTATATCTGTATCAAAAAGTATGTATGACTCTTTACCTTTGTAAACTATCGGTTGAATATATGCTTGAACATAATAGTCTGAGCCATCTTTCCTTTTGTGAATACTTCTATGCAAAACAAACCCATCTCTTTGCATAGTAAGCACAAGTGCTGTTGCTTTTTCAAAAGACAAATATGGATTTATCTCAAAAATACCTTTTGCAAACAACTCCTCTTTTGTATAACCCAAAGCTTTTAAAGCCCCATCGTTTGCATATACATACTTATAAGTGATACTATCTATAATATATATCTCATTTGCAGAACTGTCTATAATGTCATAAAACTCCTGAACATCCCTTTTTAGTTCTACATACTTTGTTATATCTTGTGTTGTACCTATAAGTCTTACGGGGTGTTTGTTTTCATCATAAAGGGTTTTACCATTTATGAGGATATTTATATGCTTACCATCTGTTCGTATCGCAGTTGCTTCAAAAGTTGTTACTTTTCCACTTATCATCGCTTCTTGTAAAACTTTTTGAGCTCTTGATATATCTTCTGGAATAAGTCTTGAAAAAAATAGTTGCAGACTTGGTTCAACACTACCCTTTGGTATGCCATAAATCTTATAACTTTCATCTGACCAAATAGATTTTTTTGTTATGAGGTCTACTTCCCAGCTACCCATTTTTGAAATAGATTCAAACTGCCTAAAAGTATCTTCTCTTGCTTTTAACTTTGTTAACGCTGTTTGTAAATCATCATTTTCAACATCTATTGGCATAGTGAAGTTCCTCTCGTTTAATAGTAAGACATTATACGATATATTAACACTATGTGTCAATTTAATTTCAAAAAAGGGAATAAGTTAAAAACTTATCCCTTTTTTTGTTACCACATTATTCTTGAATTAAATTTAGAGGAACCTTTTGTAGTTGTTGTTGTATTTGTTTCATGAATACCAGCCCAACCTGTTTTTGGATTATAAAACTCTACACTAAACTCATTGTACTCTTTATCTTCATCATATTTATTATAAATCAACCATTTTGAAGCATTTATCTTCATAGTTGTTTTGTATGTTTTTTGAACCCCATCATCTAGTTTAAGTTCAGCTCTTGTTGTTGGGTCTTCATCACTCAAAGATGTCACACTAACATTAGATTTTCTTTTCTCTTTTACCTCATCAACTTTACCATATTTTGCTTTATGCTTAGTATTTATAAACCATCTAGAATCATCTATATTTTTAGAATCATCACCATCTGGAAGTAAAGTTTTATCACATTCATCACCATCACAATAATCTAAAACATAGATAGTTGCATTACCATCGTTTCCAACATATTTATATCTAGATGCATAAGCTTTTGGATATACAAATATAGCACTCTCATCATTTGTTGAACTACCAGTTATATTGATATCTGTATAAGTTGAAAGAACTTTTGTTGTTACATCTGAACCATTTATTTTAAAAGGGTTTATAGCTTTTGAGTTATTTCGTTCATAATTAAAAGATAAAACAGAATTGTTATGGTCTATGGTTACATTCCCCTCTGTAAAATCTAAATCTTCATTTGTGATATTGTTTTCAACATATTGAGATTCATTTATATCTGATGTGTCTGTATTATCAGGGATTGAAAAACTAACTGTTACATTATTTTCCCAATTTCCATCTTGAAAGTTTTTCACAGTATCATTATCTTTATTTTTAGCATAAATTACCAAAGATAAGGTCGCAGATGTATTATTTATATCATCTGTTATATATGTATAAACTTCACCACCATTGTTTTTTAACTCTGCATTTTCAACACTAAAATGGTGAGGAATAAATGTGGCATTTATCTCTCCACATATCCAAGTCCCTGTATCACTACAATCTTGTGGTGAACTTTTTTCATCTATCTCTGCCCATTTTTTATCTATTATTTGGATATTTACTTTCCCAACATCATTAAAAGTTATTTTTGTATTTGCTTCACTGTGGTCCATATTGAATGATTCTGGAAAAGAAACATCTCCAACAAGTGAACTATCTATAGTGTCATCATCAGGGGCTTTAAAAATATCTCTACTAAGTACATAAACAGTATTTGCATTGTCAATAGAGTAGTTACCATCTGTTTTGTCTGACGATTTATAGCCCAATGCTGTTATATTTATATCATAATTATTTGCAGAAAGTAAGTTGCTAACACTATCCATATTTAAACTAAATTTTTGTGGTTTTAATGTAAATTTATCTGTACTTAAAATATTTCTATAACATTTTTGCTCATTATCATTATCATCTTTACAATTACCACCATTTTCTTTACAACTACCATCATCATAATTATAAATAGTATAGTTTCCATCATCATCTTTTAAAGTACATGCTCTAAACATTAAAACAACATTTTGGTAACTTTGAGTTAGGTTAAAATCTACATCCTCTTCTGTGTATTTGTCACTATTGAAAGTAGATAAATCTGTTAAGTTTGAACAATCTGTTGCATCTGATGTATTTTCGTCTGGACAGTAAATAAGTTTATATTTAACTTTTACATCACTATCTGTTTTTTTCAAACTATCTTTATCTGCTGAATCAAAACTAGCCAAAGTTAAACTAAACTGTTTAGAAGAAATCTGAACAGATGTGTTTCTGTCTTCATCTTCATCATCACCTATCTTACCAGAGTTGTCATTTTCTTTATCACTTCTACTTACATCGTAAGAATCAAAAAGCCCCTGTATAGTTTCTGGTTGTGAAGAATCAACAATAGTCATATAATATAAAAAGTATTCATCATCAGTATCTTCAAATTTTGTGTTTTCTGGGTTTGAAAGATTAAAATCAAACAACTCATCTATCTCATTTCTATCATCATACTTAACACTAAAATCTATAAGCTGACTAAGTGGAGGCCAACTAGACTCTTCGTCACAATCATCACTACTTCTTTCAAAAACCATATTTCCAGAATATGTATCTTTACTATAATCTACATCTTCTGTTGCATTTCCATCACTATCACCATGTGCTGAACCATGCTCCTTTATCTCCCAGTCAAATTTTATTTTCCAATCATTTCTACAAAATGCTTGACGAGTCCCTGGTGTAAAGTACTCTACACTTACATTTATATCTGCATTTTCTTCATCTGACTCATAAAGTTTTTGATTTTGAGCCTCTACATGTGTTGATGGTGTATATATACATTTATCTCCATCACCTAAAAAATATCTCATATCTGGGTCTGGTTTTTTCCAATATATAAGCTGTTCAGATTCTGGGTCAAGTCTTATCCACCATGCACTAACTCCACCTACAAAAGCACCTCCTACATCCCTTGCAAACTTAATATTTACATCATCATTATCGGTTCCTCTTTTAGCAACCGCATCATAAAAATACCCAGCAAAATATTCCTCTTTTTCTATAGCAATAATCATACTGTCGTCTTCCAAACCACCAAACCAATACATAAACTTACTTGGTTCCTGACATGGCGCATCATCTTTGTCTATATCGTCATCTCCATCACAATCTTCATAGTTAATATGTGAATACTGAGCAAAAACATAACCATTATCTCCACCATGTTCTGTTTCTCCAAAATACATTCTAGCAATTTTATAAGGGGCATCCGAATATTCATCATCTTTTACATGTAAAAATATTTTTCCGTCATATTTTACTTTTTTCCAAAAGTATATACCTGGTGCAACATTAAATGTTGTATATTTACTCAGATCTCCACCATCAGTATCATTATCATAAGTTTTTACATACTCTATAAGAAATGGTTTTGAATAATTTTCATCTCTTATTTTAAAGTTAACCGTACAATCTGCCCACTCATCACCTTTTGCCCACCAAATCTGTTTTCCATCCTCATCTACATTGTAGATATCTATACTTTTACCACTCTCACATTTTGGAACTTCTTTCTCTACATAATCCCCTATTTTATCTTTATCAAACCAAGACTTGTTGACATCCATCTCATCTCCAAGCCTTGTTAGATTTTCAGTTTCACACTTATGAGTACCCTCTTTACAAACCTCTCCATCTCCACCATCACTTGTTATCTCAATTTGTTTTGCATATAATCTGTAATAGCTTATATTAAAATCTTCACCCTCTATAATTTGAGTAATATTATCATCTGGTGAAGCGACCTCTACTTTATTTGTTTCATCATCACCATCTCCCCAAATATTTATAGGTGTACAAAAAAGTCTTTTATATTTTTTATCTCCACTATCATCTCTTAAATAATAATTATCTGTATCGTTATACTCACCAGTTTCAAGAGTTGGAGCTTGGTCATTATCTATAATGCTACCTTTATCATCACTCTCATTTATATCTACATTTCCACAACCATTTGTTTGACAAGTTAGTTTTATATCAAACTTTTCATTGTTCTCTTCATCCTCATCATCATTAACTGTAACATCAGTAGATACATTATTGTCACCTGCATCAATCGTTAAATCTACATCTACATCATCATAATCATCACCAGCACTAGCAGTATCTTCACTAGTTTTTATATGTACGTTTATATCATTTTTAGCTTTTTCATTTGGGTCTATAAGTCTTACATATATTTTCATAGGTGAAAGCTCTTCCCTTACAGATGGAGAGGAATATCTATCTCCAACTATTATAAGTCTATCGCTTTCATTTATTGTTATTTTACCATTTGAAGTTTCAATTCCACTATCATTTGTTGATAATTTGATATTAAAATTTTCTGCATCCTCTGAAATATCATCATCTTTTAAGTTAATAGTTATAGTTTTATTTTTATCGCCCTCGTTAAAATCAACTGTACCAGAGTCACTATCGTAGTCATCACTATCTGCTGTATCATCCTCTGTTTCCCAATCTATACTAAAATCTTTATGAGCTCCATCTTTTGCTACTATATAAATAGTAACAGTCCCATCACTCTCACTAAATGAAGCATCTTTAACATAAACTAAATCATCATCGTTATTGATACCACCAATACCATCACCATCATCTATCTCAGCATCATCATCACTATCGTCATTTACAGTAATTGTTATACCAAATGTTTCATTGTCTTCATAATTTTCATCTCCATTTATGGTAATAGAAACTGTTGTACTATCATCACCATCTGCAATAGTTACAGTACTGCTATCACCTTCATAATCATCGTCATCTGTTGTTGCACTATCATCACTTGTTTCAAAATCTATCTTAATATCTTTATTTACAGTATCATCAGAAGATATAGTAAAAGTTAGAGTCTTAGTCCCACTATCCCCTTCTGTTACATTTACATCATCTACCGAAATTTTACATTTTGTAGTACCACCCATAAAACTACTAGATGGGCAATCCCCATATACAAAAGATACAATCAACATAAACAGTAAAACAATTTTCATGACTTCTTCCTTAAATTTTATACTTTGCTCTCATTATACAACAAAAAAAATTAAATATAATTTATCTAAAATAACAACTTAGCAAAAGGTTACTTTTTAATACATTTTTGTCTGATTGTGGTAAAATGTCACGAAAATTTTAAGAGGTTTATATGAACTATTTCGCCAAAAGAATTATCCCGTGTCTTGATGTTAAAGATGCAAGAGTTGTAAAGGGTGTAAACTTTGTTGGTCTTCGCGATGCTGGTAACCCAGTGGAAGTTGCAAAAAGGTACAACCAAGAGGGAGCAGATGAGATAACTTTTTTAGACATTGGAGCTTCTCACGAAGGTAGAGACACCATAGTAGATGTTGTAAAAAAAGTAGCACAAGAGGTTTTTATACCACTCACAGTTGGCGGAGGGATAAGAAAACTTGAAGATATATACAACCTTTTAAATGTTGGTTGTGACAAAGTAAGTGTTAATTCTAGTGCTGTTGTAAACCCAAGTTTCATAGATGAGGGTGCAAAAAGATTTGGTTCACAGTGCATAGTGGTTGCCATAGATGTAAAAAAAGTAGCAGATGGAAGCTACCATGTTTTTGTAAAAGGTGGTAGAGAAGACACAGGGCTAGATGCCATAGAGTGGGCAAAAGAGGTTGTAAGTCGTGGAGCTGGTGAGATACTTTTAACAAGTATGGATGCAGATGGTACAAAAGCTGGGTTTGAACTAAACATCACAAAAGCCATAAGCGAAGTGGTAAATGTCCCAGTCATAGCAAGTGGTGGAGCGGGAACTATGGAGCATATAAAAGATGCTTTTGAGTGTGGAGCAGATGCAGCTTTGGCAGCAAGTATATTTCACTACAAAGAGATAGACATTATGGATTTAAAACATTATCTGCATAAAAATAATATAAATGTGAGATTGTAAGGTTTTATTTTTTTTGGTATAATTTTGATGCGATGACAACTTATTTATAGTAAATGGAGCGGTAAAAGCTTTTAAGGTCAAAGGAGTAATTAACCTTTGACCTTTTTTTTTACCCTCCTATAAATAAGGGAGATTTTATGAATAAGCTAGTCATCGCAATACTGCTTATGTGCATCTTTGCACCACTACTTCACTAAGTAGTGTCAAGGGAGTTTTTTCTCCCTTGTCTCCCTACAAAAAAAGGTTTAAAATGATAATATGTGCAGGAAATAACGAAACATTTGACTTTGCTACACCTATGGGTGTTGGGCTGATAGAGAGTGCCATCAACATAACAAGACTTTGTTTGTTTAACAAACCTGAGTTTTTGTTTTTTGTGGGAACTGCTGGTAGTTATGGGGAAGCTAAGATATTTGACATAGTTGAGAGTAAAACCGCTTCAAATATAGAACTATCTTTTTTGACAAACGACTCATACACACCTCTTGAAAATGTTATAAGCACAAATACAACTCAAAAAAAAGATATAATTGTAAACTCATCTAACTATATTTCTACAAACAAAGAGTTATGTAAAAAGTTTTTAAAGTTCGGGATAGGGCTTGAAAATATGGAGTTTTTTGCTATGTTACAAGTAGCAAAAGAGTTTGACATACCTGCTGGTGGAGTATTTTGTGTAACAAACTACACAGATAAAAATGCCCACGAAGATTTTTTAAAAAATCATAATAAAGCTAAAAAATTACTAAGTGAATATATGGATAAAAAAGTTTTTAACTAAAAACCAACCAAAAAAGGTTGGTTTTAGCTACTGTATAAATACATGTGGAACAATAAGTGGGTACTTTTTCATTTTACGATATATATGTTTTCTAACAACTTGTCTTAAATCTGCTTCAAGTGCTCTTAGGTTTTCTATAAGTCCTGGTTTCATATTTATGAGGAAGTTCTCAACTATCCCCTCCATCTCTCTTGCGAAGTATCTGTCTTGTTTGTTTGCAACAATCCCAAATGTAGTAACTTTTGGTTTTTCTATCATTTTTGCATCATTGTCTATCATAACTACCATCATAACAATACCCTCAGAAGCGAGTTTTTGTCTGTCTATAACTATGTCATCTTCTATTTGGTGGTTATTTTGGTTGTCTATGTAAACTTTACCAGTTTTCACAGTTTTTACTTTTCTCATATATTTTGGAGCAACTTCTATCTGTTCACCATCACTCATAAGAAGTATGTTTCTCTCAGGAACTCCACACATCATAGCTGTTTCTTTGTGTTTCATAACATGGTTGTATTCACCATGAACAGGTAAGAAAAACTTAGGATTTACAAGACGAAGCATAAGTTTTTGCTCCTCTATTGAGGCATGACCAGATACATGTATATCTTTATCCATAGCTACTTTCGCACCAGCTTTTTGTAAGTAGTTAAGCATATTTGATATAGACCCCTCATTACCAGGGATAGCACGAGATGAAAGAACTATCAAATCTGTTGGTTTGATTTTTACATGTCTGTGTTCACCTATGGCCATTCTAAACAGAGCTGAGTTTGCCTCACCTTGTGAACCAGTTGTAACTATAAGCACATCTTTATCGTTTAGTTGAGAAAGGTATTCAGGTTCTACAAATATATTTTTAGGAAGTCTTATGTAGTCATACTGCATAGCTATCTCTAAGTTTCTCTCCATAGAACGACCTATGACACAAACTTTACGACCATATTTTATACCATACTGTATAGCTTGGTAAACTCTGTGTATGTTTGAACTAAAAGTAGATAGTAAAACCCTACCCTCAGCTTTTGCAAAAACTCTATCAAGAGCAGGAGCTACACTTAACTCTGATGGAGTTGGCACAGGGTTGTGTGAGTTTGTAGAATCACTAAGCAAACATAAAACACCTTTTTCACCATAGTAAGCAAGTCTGTGTAGGTCTGCTGTGTAGCCATCTACTGGTGTATGGTCTATCTTAAAGTCACCCGTATGGATGATAGTTCCAGCATCTGTTGTTATAGCTATGGAAGATGAGTCTATGATAGAGTGAGTCATATGCATCCACTCTATTTTAAAATCACTACCTATCTCATAAACTCTTCTTTTCTCAACTGGTATGAGGTGTTTTCTATGCTCTTTTATGTGATGCTCATCAAACTTGTTTCCTATCATAGCAAGTGGAAGTGGTGTTCCATACACAGGAAACTGCATCTCTTTAAAAAGGTAAGGCATAGCACCTATGTGGTCTTCGTGAGCATGAGTTATGATGATACCAACTATTTTATGTCTTATCTCTCTTATGTATGAAAAATCTGGCACAAGTATATCTACCCCATGCATATCTTCATCTGGAAAACTCATACCAACATCTACAAGTATAGCCTCATCTTTTGTTTCAAAAACTGCTATGTTTCCACCTATCTCACCAAGACCACCAAGTGGTGTTATTCTTATCTTCGCATTACTATTTAGGTCAAGTTTATAGTGTGGGTTTAATCTTTGTTTATGTATATCTTGATTTTTTGTTACATATAGTTTTAAAGCTTCATCTGTTGGTGCTTGCTGACGACGATTTCTGTTTTTGTTGTAAGGCTTTTTATCGTTATTATTTGGCTTACGATTGTTGTTGTATCTTCTATTATTTGGTTTTGGTTTTGTTTGAGTAGTTTTTTCACTACCTACTTGTCTCTCTTCTGCCATCCAAACTCCCTTTTATTTTTGTATAGAGTTGGTGATAGTCGTGGGTAGAAACTTGATGAGGGCGAATAGTCGATAAAAGTTCCAAATCACTAAAAACTTCTTGAAGCAATGCTTTTTCATACTTTGCAGATAGATTTTTCATAAGAGTTTTACGAGGTTGAGTAAATGCTACTTTTAACATCTGCTCAAACCCATCGTCTGTTCTATCTTTTCTTTTTTCTATGAGAAAAACAGCAGAATCAACTTTTGGCTGAGGCTCAAATGCTGTTGGGGGAACTTTTACAACTATCTTTGCACTGCCCACACTTTGAGTAATCACACCCAAAGAACCAAAAACTTTTTCACCATCTGTCGCACAAAACTTCTCTGCTACTTCAAGTTGAACCATTACAAGTATATTTTTACACATAGGATCTGCGAGTGCTTTTAGTATGATATTTGTCGCTATATAGTAAGGCAAGTTTGCCACTAAGTCATACTCTTCATCTACCAAGCTACTCTTCCAAGCTTCTAAAACATCGCCACAGTTTAACTGCAACCTCTTGGTATCAATCTCTTTTTTAAATTTACTTTGCAATAGTTCACATAAATCGGTATCTACCTCAAAAGCCTCTACACTTTTGACATCAACTAAAAATTTAGTTAAATCACCTAACCCAGGTCCAATCTCTACAATTTTATGCTCATTTTTGGGCATCGATTCGATGATTTTTCTAAGAACAGACTCATCTTTTAAGAAATTTTGTCCATACTTTTTCTTTGCTACAACATTCATTTGTGAAGTCTATACTAAGTTTGCTTATAAAAAGGTAATAATCTTCTTTATATTTTTATATTTCTACACTAAATTATTTTTTAAACTAAAACAATTTATATTTTCGATATAATTTCAAAAAAAAATCAAGGAAGCTAAAAATGGGAATTCCTCAACCAGCTTATTATATATTTAAATGTGAACAGTCTGCTCCTCCGGGTATGCCAAAACCATCTTGTGTAACTCCACAAACACAAGATTTATTTCAATATTTGGCTCAAAAACTTATGCAAGAGGGTGTTATGGCTACTGTTCAGCCAATAAGAACTTCTTGTATGAACCGTTGTAATGCAGGTCCGATTATGTTAGTAGAACCAGGTCATACAATGTATGCAGGTTTAACAAAAGAGAAGATAGACAAAATAGTTAGTGAACATATTTTGGGTGGAAATGTAGTTGAGGAGTTTGTTATAGACTATGAGCTATGGGACGAGCCTATCTCTCCTGCTGATATGAAAAAACAGATGGGAATGTAGTAATGACTATGGAGATGTTATATAGTAAGATACATCGTGCTACTGTTACAGATGCCAACTTAAACTATGTTGGGTCTATAACAATAGATGAAGAACTTTTAGAAGCATCAAAGATGAGAGTGGGACAAAAAGTTGAGATTTTAAACATTAACAATGGTGAAAGATTTTCAACTTATATCATTCTTGGACAAAGAGGTAAAAGAGATATCTGCCTAAATGGTGCTGCTGCTAGAAAAGTTCACAAAGGCGATAAAATCATCATAGTAGCTTATGCAACTTATGATGAAAAAGAGCTAGAAACTTACAAACCAACAGTTGTTCTTTTAAATGATGAGAACAACATAGATGAGATAAAAGAAGAGATATAGCAATGTTTGGAAATATGGGTGATATGAGTAAAATGCTTGAAGGTTTGCAAGAGGGTGCAAAAAAGCTTCAAGAGGAGTTGGAATCTAAAACTTTTAGTGTAAAAAGTGGTGGCGGAATGGTAGAACTTAGTGTAAATGGAAAGGGTGAAGTTATAGACCTTAACATAGATGATGAGTTACTATCGGACAAAGACTCTTTACAGATTTTGCTCATAGGTGCTATAAATGATGCGAACAAAATGGTTCAACAAAACCAACAACAAACTGCTATGGGTATGTTAGGTGGTGCAAACCCTTTTGCTTCTTAAATAAAAGAGAAAAATTTTCTCTTTTATCCCCTTAAAACCTTCCAAACTTCACACTTTTTAACACACTTCTGAAAAATAATTATAAAACTTTAAAAGTAAGATAGGTTTAATGTTTACATTTGTATAATGCCCCATACTATTTAAAAAAGGAAATCTAAATGGGTAAATATATAGATCTAACAAGTGAAAATTTTGAGGCTACTCTTAGCGAAGGTGTAGCATTAGTTGACTTTTGGGCTCCATGGTGTGGACCTTGTCGTATGATAGCTCCTGTGATTGAGAAATTGGCAGAAGATTTTGATGGAAAAGCAAAAGTTTGTAAAGTAAACACAGATGAAGAACAAGATATAGCTGTTAAGTTTGGTATCCGTTCTATCCCTACTATCATCTTCTTCAAAGATGGTGAGGTTGTTGACCAAGTTGTTGGTGCTCAATCAGAAGCAGCACTTGCTGAAAAAATCAACTCTCTTTTATAAAAACAGATGAAGAAAAGGGCTAAGACTCTCTTTTCTTTATCTACACTTCTTGCATCTTTTTTTGGTGCAGCTCTTATAGCTACTGCATTTGCTTACTTTAACTATAAATTTGCCGAGTATAAGTTTGTAAACTTTAAAGATTGGACATTTTATGAAAAAAGTGACATTTTTAAACCAAAAGAGCAAAAATATATAGTTGTTTTTTTCTCTTCAAGACAACCAGACAGTGTCAAAATGCTCTCACATGTAGATTTAAACTACCCTATTTTAGCCATAGACTACTACAACAAGGCACACAAAAACTCTACACATACAACTTTTTTAAGAAGTGGAACAAAAAACTCTTTACTTTTTATACAAAGATTTAACATTTATGATGTTCCATCTATTTTTTTTATAAAGAAAATAAAAGATTCTCTTTATAAACAAGATAGTATGATAATGAAATTAGATAACTTAAAAGAACTATCTCAAAAAGTAAAACAATTATAAGGAAACAGATATGATTTTAGACTGTGCGATTATTGGTGGGGGTCCTGCTGGACTTACTGCTGGACTATACACTACTCGTGGTGGACTTGAAAATGTGGTGATGTTTGAAAAAGGTATGCCAGGTGGGCAGATAACTTCAAGTAGTGAGATAGAAAACTACCCAGGTGTTGTTGGTGACATAACTGGTATGGATTTGATGATGCCATGGCCGCAGCAATGTCAAAAATTTGGACTAAAACACGATATGTCAGAGGTTACTCGTGTATCTAAAAATGGAGATATTTTTAAGATACACAAAGCAGATGGCTCAACCATTGAGGCTCATAGTGTGATAGTAGCTACTGGTTCATCTCCTCGTCATGCTGGTTTTAAAGGTGAGTTGGACTTTTTTGGAAAAGGTGTTAGTGCTTGTGCTACATGTGATGGATTTTTCTACAAAGGTAAAGATGTAGCTGTTGTTGGTGGTGGAGATACTGCTCTTGAAGAGGCACTCTATCTTGCAAAAATATGCTCAAAGGTTTATCTAATCCACAGAAGAGATAGTTTCAGAGCATCTCCAAACACTGTAAAAAGGGTTGAACAAAACGAAAAGATAGAGATTATCTTAAACTCTGTTCCAGATGAAGTTTATGGCGATGCTATGGGAGTTACAGGATTAAAAGTAAGAAACAATGAAAACATAACAGACCTAAAAGTTGATGGTGTTTTTGTTTTTGTTGGAAACAATGTAAACAACGAAGTTTTAAAACAAGAAGATGGCAGTTTTTTATGTGATATGACTCAAAGTGGTCAAGTTGTAGTAAACCTTAGTATGCAAACATCGGTAGATGGTCTTTTTGCATGTGGAGATATAAGACTTGATGCTCCAAAACAAGTTGTCAGTGCAGCTGGTGATGGAGCTGTGGCTGGTATAAAAGCTATATCTTATGTAGATGAAAAGCTGGGATAGCTACTTTGAGAGTGATGATTGTTGATGATTCTAAAACGATTAGAAAACTTTAAGAAGATAATTGAGTGCAATAAGATGACATTGTAAAAGCTATTTATGGTAGAATTATAGCCATAGTTGATGTTTTTGATACTCTTATGAGTGATAGAGTCTATAAAAAAGCATGGGATATGCAAAAGATTATCTCCTTTTTTTAAAAATAAAACAAAAATATAATGATAATTTTGAAGGATAAGATATGATAAAAGTTGGTGTATTTGGCGCAAGTGGTAGAGTTGGTAAATTACTTTTAGAAGATTTAAAAACAACAGAAGGTATGAGTGTAAGTACTGTTTTTGTAAGAAACAATTTAGATTTTTCCATAGACCCATCTGTTTTAGTTACATCTGATATGCACTCATTTTTAAATGCTTGTGATATAGTGATAGACTTTTCACTCCCTGATGCTTGTGAAAAACTTCTTGAAGAGGCTATAAAAACTCCAAAACCATTGGTTATAGGAACAACTGGACTAAACACTCATCAGCTAAACCTGCTAAAAGAGGCAAGTGAGATTATGCCTGTGCTTTATGCTACAAATATGTCTTTGGGTGTAGCACTTCTAAACAAGCTTGTTTATCAAGCCTCAGCTGTTCTTGATGGGTTTGACATAGAGATAGTAGAGATGCACCACAAACATAAAAAAGATGCTCCAAGTGGAACAGCCCTAACACTCGCAGAATCTGCGGCAAAAGGTAGAGATTTAGACTTAGACAAAGTTCGTGTAAGTGGTAGAGATGGTAACATTGGCGAGAGAAGTAAAGATGAGATAGCAGTTATGGCTCTTCGTGGTGGAGATATAGTTGGTCGCCACACTGTTGGTTTTTACAACGATGGAGAGTTTATAGAACTAAACCATACAGCAACAAGTAGAAACACTTTTAGCAAAGGTGCCATAAGAGCTGGTAAATGGTTAGCAGATAAAAAAGCTGGACTTTATAGCATAAGTGATTGTTTAGAGTTATAAAAAGGTAACTATTATGGAAAATGAAAAACAAGGCTTAACACTAAATCAAGAAACAATAGATGTTTTAGTGGCAAATATAATACCTACTACAAAGTATTTTGAAAGTAGATTTGACCATATGCAATACCAAATTGATGAAATAAAACAAAATCAAGTAAGTATGCAACAAGACATTGACAAAAGATTTGATGCTATGCAACAAGACATTGACAAAAGATTTGATGCTATGCAACAAGATATTGACAAAAGATTTGAACAGGTTGACAAAAGGTTTGAACAGGTTGACAAAAGGTTTGAACAAGTTGACAAAAGATTTGAAGAGGTCAATAAAAAATTTGAACAGATGAATGAAAGTATTATAAAACTTACATTATCCATAGAAGATTTAAAAAAATCACAAGAAACAACTATTCGTGATTATATTATAGAAAGAGATAGATTTTATGATGGTAAGTTTAATCAGCTAAGAAATTATAATATAGCTATCATATCTGTTGTAGCTGGTGTTATATTAAAAATGGCTGGGATTATACATCTGTAATCCCAGAAAATACTATACTAAATACAGCTCCATTTTTACCATTTTCAACTTCTAAACTACTTTGCATATTTTCTTCTATAATCATTTTTGACATATACAGCCCCATACCTGTTCCCTTACCCTGCTCTTTGGTTGTAAAGTATGGTTCAAAAACTTTGTCTATGATGTTACTGTCTATGCCCCCACCATTATCTTCAACCAAAACTTTTTGATTTTCTACATAAATTTTGATGTATCTGTGTTGTGTATAGTTTTGAAGTAGTGCATCTTTTGCATTGTTTATGAGATTGAGTATAACTTGTTGATACTCACCTTTTAACCCATAAATTGTAAAATCACACCCATCAAGAGATATATTTATATCATTATTTTTTAACTGTGCGGACTGCATATCTATAACCTCTTGTGTAGCTTCCATCACACTAAAATCCTGTTTTTGTTTATCAACTCTAAAAAAGTTTCTAAAATTGTCTATGGTATTGCTCATAAACTCTATAATTTTTTTATTGTTTTTTACAAAATTATCTATATACTTTTCATCTACTTCATCTGCTTTATAGGCATATTTTATATTTTGTATGCTTATGGCTATCTCATTTAAAGGTTGTCTCCATTGATGTGCTATAGCCCCTATCATCTCCCCCATAGCGACAAGCTTACTTTGTTGCTGTATAGTTTGCTGTTGTTTTCTCTCTGTTGTTATATCATCCATATTTGCTATAACGGTTATATTTTCATCTTCTATATTTACACCAAAACTTATCCTTATGGGAAAGATTGTTCC
>CAYNVR010000005.1:0-21450 GCA_964400715.1 uncultured Sulfurimonas sp. | reverse complement strand
GAAAATGGAAACTTTGAAGATATGACACTTGTTCAGCAGATAAAAGCTGTTGATGCTGTTATAGATGAAAATGTTAGACAATTCCTTATAATGGACGGCGGAAATATGGAGATAATAGACATCAAAAAATCTGATGACTACATAGATATCTATATCCGCTACCTTGGTGCTTGTAGTGGTTGTGCAAGTAGTGCAACTGGAACTCTTTATGCCATAGAATCAACTCTAAAAGAGAAACTCTCTAAAAAAATAAGAGTTTTACCTATCTAATGAAAGCCTTAGTTACTGGTGCTAGTAGCGGTATAGGAAAAGCGATAGCCCTTAGACTTCATAGCCTCGGCTATGATGTAGTGGGGGTGAGCAAAACTTCAACATCAACCCTTTTTAAAACTCTACATGTAGATTTAAGCGATGAAAAACAAACACTAAAACTTTGTGAACAACTCAAAAAAGAAAACATCTTCATACTCATAAACTGTGCTGGTTTTGGAGAGTTTGCCCCACATGAAGAGTTGAGCTTTAAAACCATAACAAAGATGAGTTTTTTAAACCTAACAGCCCCTATGTTGCTTACAAATACTACACTTCGCTCACTCAAAAAAAATGGTGGCTACCTTATAAACATAAACTCCATAGAAGCTCTAAGAGCGAGTAAATTTGCAGGAGTTTACAGTGCCTCAAAAGCTGGACTCAAAGCATTTGGCGATAGTTTGTTTGAAGAATGCAGAAAAACAAACCTAAGCATAACAAACATAAACCCAGATATGACACAAACAAACTTTTATGAAAACCTTAGATTTGATGTAACACAAAAAGAAAACGAAAAACTGTTAGCAGAAGATATAGCAGATGCGGTTGAGCATATACTAAAAATGAGAAAAGGTGCAGTTGTTAGTGACTACACCATAAGAAGCTTAAATTTTGGGATAAAGAAAAAAACTAACTAAGAGTTATACCTGTATCTTTAACAACTATTTTGTTCTCATTTTGTAGTTTTGTAAGTGCTTTTTTAAACTCTTTTTTACTCATTTCAAACTCTTGTTTTATGAGTTCTGCATCACTTTTATAGTTAAATGGCAAACCATTTTTTGAGCTTTTTAATCTATCTAAAATAGTTTGAGAAGCATCTTTTTTTATTAGTTTTAAATCTATTTTGCCATCTGCTCTTAGTGTTTTGATTTGAGCTTTTTTTCTATCTCCAACATCTATATTTTCAAACAGTTCATTATGATAAATAAGCCCTTCATATCTATCTTGAACAATACACTTAAACCCAAGTGGAGTCCTTGCTATTACCAAAATATCTACCAAAGTATTTGGTTTTAAACCTCTTATCTTAGTATCTAAAAAATCACCAAGTTTTTCACTACCAACTAGTCTGTGTGTTCTTTCATCATAAGCTACTTTTAAAAATCTTTTTTCACCTATTTTAAAAGGTGTTTTTTGAAGCTTTGTTGGTACAAATAAATCTTTTGGTAACCCCCAATCAACAAATGCCCCAAACTTTGCAGTATCTACAACTTCAAACACTCCAAACTCATCTAACATAGCTTTTGGTTTAAGTGTTGTAGCTACAAGTCTGTCCTCTGAATCGGTATATAAAAAAACATCTATGATGTCATCTAGTTTCATCTGCTTTGTTACATAAATATTTGGTAAAAGTACCTCTTTTTGGTTTTGAGAAACCAAAAAAAGACCATACTCACTCTCTCTATCGATACGAAGATAATTAATCTTTCCAAGTTCTAAAAATTCATTGTAAATTTCTTTGTTCATTTTTATTGTTCCAACTGTGTTATTTTGTAACATTGTATCATTTTTGTTATATTGTTATCATAAATTAGCAAAATATTAAAGTCTTTTTCATAATTTCCGATGTAGTATTCGTTATTTAAAACAAAGGAGTGTATTATGAAAAGAGGTTTTACTCTTATAGAGTTGATTTTCGTAATTGTTATTATTGGTGTGTTGTCTGCGGTTGCAGTTCCAAAGTTTAAAAACTTGAAACAAAATGCTGAGGCATCAAGTGTTCTTAAAGTTGCAAATGATGCTTATGCTTCTGTTCCTGCTGCTTATGTAAACAAAGTAGATATGGAAGATGGTAAAGTTGCTTCTATCTCTGATGTTGTTAAAACACAAGGTAAAGGTTGGAAAACTGATGGAAACTCAACTTACTTTGAAACAACAGAAGGTAATGTTAGTGTAGTAACTCTTGAAAGCAATTCAACAGATAGAAATGTAACAATTACTATTGATTGTTCTAAATTTACTGATGATACAACAGAAGCTAAATGTACAAAACTAAATGGTGGTTCTACTACAAGTACTGAAACTACTGATTTCTAAGACTATCTTATGAAAAAAGCATTTACACTTATAGAACTTATTTTAAGTATTGTTATTATAGGTGTACTTGTTTCGGTAGCTGTTCCTAAGTTCTCTGGACTTAGCGACAGCTCCAAAATCTCCGCTGAACTCTCAACAGCTTCCTCAATACAAGTTGCGATAGATTCTTGCCATGGTGAATGGATTATCAACGAAGGTAGTTTTACATGTGGTAAAGATATAGATGGTGAAAATAACCTTACAGAAGAAGGTTACCCTAAAAACAGTGTTATGGGTAGTAGTGACTCTTCACCAATAGATAGAATACTAAAAAATGCAAAATCTAGCGGTTGGACAAGAGATGGTACAAAGTACTATGGACCAGCATCAAACGACAAAACTGGTACTTCTAAATGTAAAACCAACAAACCTTGTAATAAAAAATATTGGGAATATGACGAAACAACTGGGGAATTTACTCTAACAGATGAGTAACAAATAAGACTTAAAGTTCTAAACCCTAAATCTCATTTATCTTTCTAATAATCCAAAAAGTAAATCCTAAAATAATTGACGACATAATCGAAATAGCGATTGTTCCTGTTTCACTTTCCATTTAACCAAAATCCTTTTTTATATTTTTTATACACCCATAGCCTCTGCCATAGACCACATTGGCAAGAAAATACCAAGAGCTAAAACAAGCACAAATCCTGCTATTGCACCTATTAAGATAGGTTCTATCATTGTGGAAACATTATCTATAATATCATCATACTTTTTAGTATAATAAAGTGTAATTTTATCTAACATCTTATTTAATGCACCAGAATCTTCACCAGCTTTTAACATTTGAAGAATCATACTATCAAACATCTCAGACTCGTAAAAACCTTCATAAAGTGATTTGCCCTCTTCTATCCCATCTTGAATCTTTGCAAACTGTTGTTTCATATATTTATTATCTACAATATCTACCGCAGCACGAAGAGCATCTATGATAGGGATACCAGCATATACTAAAATATTGAAAATATATACAAACCTTCCAAGCATAGCATACCTAGTAACTATCCCAACAATATAAACTTTTAAAATATATTTATCTGTTTTTAGGGCTATTGCTTCACTGTTTTTATACATATTTGTATATACAACTGCCATAGCAACACCTGCTCCAACTATATATGGACCATAAGTACTAATAGCATGTTCTAACCATAAAAGAACAAGTGTAGGGAAAGGTAAATCTGAACCTAACTCTTTAAACAAACTCTCAAACTGTGGTACAACAAATGTAATAACAACTGTAAAAGCGATAGCCATAGCGAAGATTGTCATCAATGGGTATCTTGTAGCTTTTTTTAGTTTTATACGGTTATCGTGGATAGTTTGTAAGATTTTTGCAAGTCTTGTTATAGATTCTGCCAATGTACCTGTTTGCTCACCAAGACTTATCATAGATATAGATAAGTTTCCAAGTTGTTTTCTGTATGGTTGAAAAGCTTGTGATAAGCCAAGCCCACCCTCTACATCATCAGAAACATTTTTTAAGATTGCCTGTAACATAGGGTCTTGTGTTGATTTTTCTGCTTCTTTTAAACAAATGTTTATAGGCATACCAGCATCTAACATAACTGCTAACTGACTCAAAATAGATATATAGGCTTCAATATTCACACTGTGGTTTTTAATGGGGCTTTTATATTTATCTATTTGCTTTTGGATTTTCATACTAAAAGGTTCTTTTGTCTCTTTTATTTTTATGAGAACACCTTTTCTCATAGCTTGAAACTTTTTCATCGCTTCTAGTTTATTTCCAGCTTCAATAGTTATGCTACCTTTTTTTTTACCAAAACGGTATGAGATATCAAAAAATTTCATCTTCTAGTGACCCTTTGTAACTCTCATAACTTCTTCAAGTGGTATATCACCTCTAAGAGCTTTATTTATACCATCTATAATCATAGGTTTAAAAAGTCCCTCTTTTTCAGCCTCTTTTGCTATCTCAAACTTACTCATATTTTTAGATATCATCTCTGAGATTTTATCATTTACTGTTAGAATTTCTAAAATCATAACTCTACCGTCAAAACCTGTCATATTACATTTTGTACAACCTTTACCTTTGTAAAAGATAGAGTTTTCAGGTATGAAATGTCTTACATGTTCCATTATTTTTTTGTGAGGTTTATACTCTGCACGGCAATATTTACAATTTTTTCTAACAAGTCTTTGAGCGACAACTGCTAAAAGAGAATCTGCTATGAGGTATGGTTCAAGCCCCATTTGTACCATTCTACTGATGGCACTTGGAGCATCGTTTGTGTGTAGAGTTGAAAAAACCAAGTGACCAGTAAGAGATGCCTGAGCAGCTGAGTTTAAAGTCTCTAAATCACGAATCTCCCCAACCATTATAACATCTGGGTCTTGTCTTAGAAACGATTTTAAAGCAGAGAAAAATGTAAACCCAACTTTTTCATTTACCTGAACTTGTTGAACAAGTGGGAGTTGGTACTCTATGGGGTCTTCAACCGTCATAACTTTGTTTTGAATGCTTTTTATCTCATTTAGTGCTGCATAAAGAGTTGTTGTTTTACCACTACCTGTTGGCCCTGTGATGAGGATAATCCCATAAGGTGATGAGATAATATCTTCAAAAGTTTCAAGGTTATCACCCTCTATACCCAAATCTTGAAGTTTTAAAAGGATTTTTTGTTGGTCAAGTATCCTCATAACTATTGACTCACCAAAATAGGTAGGAGTTGTAGATAAACGAAAATCGTAAGCACCACCATTTATAGTCATAGAGAAACGACCATCTTGTGCTTTTCTTCTTTCAGATATATCAAGATTTCCCAAAATTTTTATACGAGATGCTATCGCATTGTAAATTACAAGTTCAAAAACAAAAATCTCTTGTAAAACACCATCTATACGACATCTAACAGATACTTCGTGTCCATCTGGTTCTATGTGGATATCACTTGCTTGTCGCATAATGGCATCTTTTAGTATGAGAGTTATCAGTCTCATAACTGCACTCTCTTCACTATCACTTTTATAGTTTTCTTGTGAAACCTCTTTTTTAACTTCAAGAGCGATAGACTTTGTTTTTTGGATAATGTCTATCCTTTGAAATATATGTCTTACCTCTTCATCTAATGCCAAAAAGAGTTTGATTGGCTTAGACATATTTACACTTTCTAAACTTTCAAGTGCATCATAGTTTAGAGGGTTTGATGTTGCTACATGTATATATTCTTCATCCTCTTTTAATGGGATAGCTTCTGCTTTTTGAAGAAGATGGATTGGATATTTATCTATGAGTTTAAAGTCAAGTTCCAAACCATAAATATCTATAAAAGGGATTTTAAGTTGAGCTGAAAGCTCCCTTGCCATCTCTTTGTATGTTGTATAACCCTCTTGAATGAGGATTTCACCAAGTTTTTTTGTAAAGTTAGACTCTTTTTGAAGTGAAAGAGCATGCATAAGTTGTTTTTCGGTAATAATACCTTTTTCAATAAGTAAATCACCTAATCTTACTACTGGTTTTATCATTATAAGTACCTATGTTCTTTTACATTTCCATATCTATCTGTTGTTTCTATAACTAAACGACCATCGTCATCTTTATCCATATAAACTTTATAAAACTTGTCTCTTTTATAAAACTCTATCACCTTTGGATTTAGTGATATAATTTTATACTCTTTATCTCTAATAGCCACAAAGGTATCTGAAAGCGGATGGTTAAAAACAGGTAAAGTAAACATAGAGATATCTGTGTTATCATACATAAACTGGTAGATTAACCTTTTTTGAAGCACAACAGCAGAAAATACAACAGCATTAATTCTAGCCTCTTTTGTTTTTCTAAGTCTTGATTGAATTGTACCAACTGTATCTATGTAATCTGCTTTTAAACATACATTACCTATAACAGAGAGGAGTTTTTCATCTCTTTCTACCCTTTGTGTATATATCTTTTTACCTATTCTACAAGCATCTATAAGGTTGTTATTTTTATACTCATAAAAAAATCTATCGTAATCATTTGCATATAAACTTGTAAAAAATATAAGTATAAATAAAACTTTTTTCATCATCTAGTTCCCTTGTGTCCATTTCAATAACAAAGCCTTCGCATTTGTAGATGTAGCATTTGCCAAATAAAGTTTTAAAATCTCTTTGGCTTTATTTTTATGCCCTTGCATATATTCAGATTTTGCATATAAAATCCAAGCTTTTTCATCTTGATGGTCTAACATATTTGCTTTTTTAGCCCAAAACATAGACTTTTTATAGTTTCCGTTTCCATAATATATTTGTGCTATTTTTATAGCAACACTGTAACTTTTTTCTTTGTTGTAAACTTTAATCATCTCTTTTACATTTGTTACTTTTTTTACAGACATATTAAAGTTTTCAACTTTTTCCCTTTTGTGAACAACTGGTTTTGGTTTTGGTTCAACAGGTTTTTTATATACAGGTTTTGGCTTTGGTTGTGCAGGTTTTTGGTATGTTTGTTTTGGAACATAGTCATAATCTGCTATAACATTGTACTCAACATCTTTTTTTGTTTCTACATAAACCTTTTTAACTTCTGGTTTTGTAGCTTTTACATGTTGTTCTTTTTGTTTAGAGATTTTTTTAGCTTCTAAGTTGTCTTGTTCTTTTGCATCGTTACCCAGCACAAAACCTAGACCAACAAGAACAATCAAAGCACCCACAGGAACTATTATTTTCAGATTTTGTTTAAAATAATAAGCCTTACATTTTCTTTCTAATGTTTCAAAACTGTTATACATCTATAAATCCTAAATCTATTGCTGCCATTGTTATGACACATTTTGTTGGTGTAGCATACTTAGTATGGTTATTTTTAGTAGCATAATCCATAATCAAAAAAGAGTGTTTTAAAATCTGTTTTATATTTCTAAAATTTCCATTTGAAAATTTTTGAATATAACCAACTTGTTTTTGAGTAAACATCTCTGCTAATTCTCCAAAGTTGTTTTGTAATAATTTTGATGTTATATATTTTAAAACTTCATTATCTGCTAGTTTTTCTAAGTTTACAACTCTATGGTTTCTAGATAGAAAATGCTGTTTTTGTAAAAGTTCTTCACCCTCTTTTTTGTGCATAGACAAAATAAAAGTAAAAGAGTTTGTATCTGATAAAATTCTAATAAACTCTAAAACAGTTTCACTTAAAAGTTGTGCTTCATCTATCATTACAACAGTTTTATTGTATTTGTAGATATCTACTGCCATCTCTTTTAACTCTGTTAGGTTCATACTCTTTTCATAACCATAATCTTTAAGTAAAAACTGTAAAAAAGACTCAGGAGTTGAAAACGGTTCAGAAGCAAATAAAAAATCTTTCTCTTCCATTGTTGCCATAACAACATTTAACATATATGTTTTACCAACTCCCGACTCTCCAAGTAAAAAAACAAGTGGAACTTTTTCGTCTAAGATACCCTCTATTAGAAGTTTTTTTGTTATCTCTGAACTTAAACTTTCAAAATATTGACTAACATCAAACGATGTTTCAAACAGTTCTGATGCTTTTTCAAGTTTACTCATCTACTTTACCTTTTTTATATTCATAATATTTTTTTCAACATTATCTGTTTCTTCCATATTTGTATCTTGTTCCATTTTTTCTATGGATGGGAAACTATAATCGTTTATAATTCTTGGTGTAATAACTACTATAAGTTCTGTTTTAACAGTTTGTTCACCCTCATGCTTAAATGCATACCCAAGTAAAGGGATACTCCCTAAAATAGGTACTGAGTTTGTTGTTTTGTTTATTGTTTTAGATATAAGCCCACCTATAATAACCTTTGAACCATTTCTAGCTTTTACTATTGAAGATAGTTGTTTTATCTTAATATCTGGTGGCATAATACGAACATTATTATCATCAACAACATTATTTGCAGAAGAAACTTCTTCACTTACAACTGGGTTTATTCTTAAAATAACATACCCATCATCAGTTATCTCTGGAACAATATTTAAAGTAAGTCCCACAAAAACAGAGTCTAAAACATAAGTGTTTGTCGTTGTAGCTCCTGTTGTTGTAGATGTTTGACTTCCACTTTGGTATCTATAATTTATCTGGTTTCCAACATTTATAACTGCTGGTTGATTGTTAAGTGTTAAGATTTTTGGAGCAGACATAACATCTGTATTTCCATAAGTATCTAAAAACTTAAACAATCCATCCATACTCAAATCTGCCGAAAATATATAACTAGACCCATTTCCTGCATCTGTCCATTTTGCATTTTTTGAACCACTAAAAGATAGTTGTAATTTTGTCCAGTCTATACCCCTGTCTTTGTTGTTTTGGTATGTAAGTTCTATCAGTTTTGTTTCTAACATAACTTGCTTATGCAATCTTTTTCTAATTCTAGATAGATACTCACTCACTTTTTTAATCTGGTCTCTTGTACCTGTAACAGTGATAATCCCAGCTTCTTGGTTTATGATAGATTTACTTTTTATTTTGATATCATCTTCATCTCTTGATAAAATCTCATCTATCTCATTGCTAAGTTTATTCCAAAATAAAAACTGAGACTTTGATGTTATAGTTGTTAGGTCTGAATTACTAGAAGATGTTGTATCATCATTGTTATCATCATTATCATCTGTTGCAGAAACACCAACAGAGATAGTTTTTGTAGAATCTGTTGTAAGTTCACTAAAATTTACATAATCTATGGTAAATGAGTGTGTTTCCAAATATGAGATAGTCAAAACATTTTTCATATCATCAAATTTAAAGAACATATTGTGTTGAGTAAATAAAAAGTCAAACATATTTTCAAGTGTATAATCTTTAATATGCACTAAAAAAAGTTGTTGTTTCAAAACTTCATTAGCCTTTTTATCTTTAATACGAACAGAAAATTTACATGTATCTGCCATATTTTCAACTATATCTATCATCCTCACATTGCTATTTTTCTTAGATATATCAAATGAGAACAATATATCTTCACAACTATTTTCATAAGAAAAAAGTGTAGAGATGCTAAGAAAAAACAGTACTAAAAATTTCATTGTATAATTTCCTTCGTTTGTAATATAGATTTGTGTTTTGAAACCCTAACAATACTATCTCCTATGAGTGCACTGTTTTTGTAGATTTTTTTTACTCTTAACCCCATAACTTTATCCCCTTCTTTGTACCATCGGTTATTTACTAAAATTTTATCATTAAAAACTGTCTGTATTACAATATGTTTTACAACTCTTCTTTTTTTAACAATTTTTTTCTTTTTCTTAATATTTACAATAGGCTTAGCCTGAATAAATGGGTCATAAACATCATAAATAAGTGTTGGTGAAACACGATGTGAAGATTTTATAGTATCTATTTTTTTAGATATATTATCAACATTTACAGCCATTAAATATAATGGCAAACAAAATAAAATAAAAATCTTTTTCATCATATATCTGCTCCATACAAAGACAATTTTAAAACAAATACTGTTTTAGATTCTTTATCTATTGTTACTTGAAGATTATCTAATTGTATAAGAGTTTTTAAACTATCTACATATTGTAAAAGAGATAATATATCTTTAAATGAACCATCACCTTCTATGGTGATGAGTTGCTTTTTACTAATATGTGGAGCTATCTCTTCATCTAAATCAACAGATGTAATGTATTTTACATTTATATGATTTTTTATAGATGTTTTTAGTATATTATCCAAAATTTGAGCTTTACCATCTTGACTAAAATATATAAAATCAAGAGAATCAAGTTTGCTTTGAATATATTGGTCTTTAAAAGTAAGGTTTGTAAGTTTATCTTGTAAAGACAGATAATCTTTATGAGCCTTTTTGATAGCTTTTTCAAGAGATTTTACACTATTTTTTTGTAACTTTTGTTCAAGTGCAACTATTTCACTTTGTTTTGTTTCTATCTCATTTGAAATATCTTCACCAAAAAAATTCCAACTCATATATACCATACAACCTACAAGTACCACATAAAGAGCTATTTTTTGCATAAATGGCATATCTGCTAGTTGTTGTTCTACCTGTTCTAATTGTTCATTCATGGTTGTATCTCCACAAAACTTTCATAATAAGTTTCGTTTTTTTCTATCTTATTTGTTTGAACTTTTTTGTATCCAAGATGTAGCAACTCTTTCATAAATTTTGCTATGTCATCTCTTCTATCATATTTTGTCACTATTTGTATAACAGCACTTTTTGAGCCATTTATCTCTAAATGTTTAGAGTACAGTGTATATTTTTTCAAAGTGGTGTCTATATCGTGAATAATATTTTGATGTTTGAGAGTATCCTCTTTTAAGCTTAACAAAGTATCAACCATAGCATCATAAGTTTTGAGAGTTTCTACAATTTTATCTCTCTTTTTTTTGAGTTCATCTCTCTTTTTTCTCTCTTTTTTCAGTTTTGCATGTAAAGTTTTTGTAACTCTTTGCATCTTTTTTAAATCAATACTCAACTCTTCTTCTTGTTGAGTTAGTTTATCTAATGTTAAGTACCCATAAACAGGATAAGCCACAGATAAAATTAAAGAGAGTACCAAAACAAGGGAAAAAACACCAACTTCTGTTTTAAAAAAAGATGGCTTTCTCTCAAAAATTGTCAAGTTGGCTGTTGTGTTACATAAACCTTGTGCATTTGCTAAAATAAACAGTGCATAAAGAGCAAACCTTTTTTTCTCTTTTTCAACATCTGGACAAACATCTAAAATAGTTTTTTTAGAGTTTTCATAACCATAAGCATCAAAAAACTCTAAAAACCCTGGTATCTCCTCTGTTTGCATATCGAAGTAGATGTTATCTATACTTTCTAGCTTAAAAACACCCCTTTTATGCGATATAGTTCTTGCAACTCTCTCTACAATCTTTGAAAGTTCTTCAACAGTTCTTTCATAAAGTTCTCTCTCAACTGGGTCAAGAGTACTTAACACACTGTTACTCTCATCATCATTCATAAGTAAAATATCTTCTGAATAACTATCGTCACTATCTGATGAGTTAGAAACTGAGGACTCTTTTTTTGTATAAAGTTCTGCTTTTACACCCTTTTTAGTTAGATGTTCTAAAATATCTGTTTGTTTTACCCCTATTTTTTTGGCTAAATCGTTTAAAGATGGGATAGAGTTAGTAGAGATATATTTCCCATCTTTAAAAATAACTGCATAGGAGTTTTTTTCTGAGATATGTATAAAAAGGTCATTTGCTTTTGGTATCTTTTCATAAGCATATAAAGCAGAGTAGGAGAGATGAGCAGGAAATATAGCATCTATGTGTGAATTTTTTTTCACAACTTTTGAAAACTGCATTTCAAGTTCTGATACTTCACAAGCATAAGCTTCCACATAGTTATCATCACCATCTAACTCTATAATAGAAGAAGCTATTTTGTACTCAACTTCTGGATTTAAACCAGAGTCTTCATACATAGCCATCTCAATATCCATCTCCATCTTTTCAGAGGGGATAGATTTTGAAAGCTTCATACCATAAGTTTTTATAAATGAAGATGGTATAACAGCTCCACTAAAATAATCTTTTGTCTTTTTAGGAGCATCAGAAAATTTTTTACCATCAAACAAAAATTGTTGATTATCATCTACAATAAAAAGAACCTTATCTGTAACCATAAATATCTCTACTTTAAAAATTATTTGCTTATTATAACATAACCCGTTATTGGTTCAATAGTTATAATCTTTTTTTTACCTCTATATTCAATAGTGAAACTTTTTTTCTCACTATAAAGAGTACTTAACTCAAAACTATCTTCATGTGGGCGACCTTTTGAGTCAAAACACAGTAAAGAACTAACTCCGTTTACACCATCTATGGTTGATTTTATTTTATATGATACTGTTGTATTTTTATCTGTTGCACTTTCACTCAAAGAGTTTGGTGTTAAGTCTATACAACCAACAACTGATGAACCACCATCATCATATTTATCATCTTTAAAGCTATAATGTTCATAACCTATTCCCAAAAATTGTGTCTCTTTTATTTTTGCTACAATAAACTCAACATCATTATCCAAAGTTCTAGGTTTAAAAGTGGAGCTTCCAACTTGTGCCATTATCCCTATGATAATAATTGCAAAAATAAGTTCTATAAGAGAAAAAGCTTGTTTTATCATGGTTGTTGCAATGTCCTTCTTAGTATTCTGCTCACTACTTTACCATCTACTGTGGCATTTACCTCTACTTCAAAAAGAGCCATTCCATGACTCTCTGCTATACCCTCTTTTATGGCTATGCACTCCAAACCAGCACTATTTTGACAATATGTCAAATCATCTGAACCCTCTTGTAGATAATATTTTGTAATATCTACATGTGCATTATATGTAACCCCTCTTTTAGAGATACTTTGAATGTTACTCTCACTTAACAGTTTAGCATTTGCTTTTTTATCATAAAAAGATATATCTAACAAAGCTATCTCTATGGCACTATTTAAAAGTAGTTCTGATTGTTCCCTTACAAATGAGTTTTGTATATGTTTTGAAGAAACAGCTGCATACTTTAAGACAACTATCATTAAACCACTTATGAGTAAAATAATCATAATAGCCTGCCAAAGACCAAAACCTCTCTTCATCAAAATATCACCTTTTGTTTATAAATATGTACATAAGTACTACCTTTTATAGTTCTGTTCATATCTAAGTTTAGTCTAATAACATCATTCTCATAAATAGCTTCAAATGCACTCACATCATTTGCTAAGATACTTACATTTCCCTCTCTTGTACCAGTGTTGTCTCCACAAAAAGTTACATCTTTACTACTACTCTCATCATAAGGTTTATAGTTATAAAACAAAAACAATGTGTTGTTAAAATCTGCCTCATCATCTATCTTTTCGTAGTTTCCACAGTTATCTATCAAATCTTGTTGATTTAACTCTTCACCCCTTGTAACAGCATAGGCAGTGTGTGTAAGATAATACTTTTCATATATATCTTTTGGTTGGTGGTCTGCATCATCAGTTAATTTTGTTCTGTTTTCATCTAAAACATCTATGTCAAATGAGCTGTTACTATCGTTGCTATGCCAACCAAATGCACCTTTACAAGCTTGGGCATCATCTTCACCACTATCAAATGCACCTGCAAAAATCAAGTTTACCCCACTATCATCAAAATCTTTACTCATATATGGTGTAACCAAAACCTTATTTGCTCTGTCACTACCACCCATATCTATAAAACCATCATATTGTTGTTCTAAAAGTTCATCATCCATAGTCCCTAGCCACTCTAAAATGGGACGGGACTCTGTTAGGTTAAAGATAGCTTCGCAAGTGTTGTCATTTGTACTGTACCCTATAACACTGTTTGGTACTCTATTATATAAAAGGACTCCGAGTTGGTCTAAAACTATTTGTGAACGAAGTGTCATATCTGTTACAGCTTTTGCTTTTGCACTTCTTATATAGAGTGCTTCAACTGCTTTAAAAGTCCCCATAGACAAAATAGAGGCTATAACTACTACAAAAATTATCTCTATGAGTGTAAATCCATTTTTTTTCATCATCTGCTCCACGGTTCAGATTTTATCTGTATATGTCCGAGGTTTGTTGAGTAGTAAAAAAATTGTGATTTAAAACCTTGACTCTTTGCATTTACACTCTTTACTGTTACATTTATCTCTTTTAGTTCGTCAGTTGTAGATGTGTTGTAGTTTTCATCTGTGTATCTAAACTTTACTGTTAGGTTATATCTTGGCTTACCATTTACCGTAACATTTTTGTCATAATCATAATAATCATCTACATCATCACTTTCGTCATCATCAGACTCACTACCATCTTGCCCAAACGATGAGGCTATATCTGTTGTGTCTTTACAGTTTCTAGAACCAACAAACCCACCAACTCTATAACCAGTTGTTTCATTACAGTCGTTTGCATCTGTATCTAGTATTTTCCCCTCTTTTGTTGTATTTTCATCCCAATCTAGTCTTAAAATAGAACCCATTAAAGAGTAAGCATTAAACAAAGCATCCTCTTTAACAGATAGTTGTATAGATTTGTTTGATGCAAAAATAATTTTTGGAACAACAGTAAAAACAATGGCAATAATCACCATTGAAAATATAAGTTCAATTAGAGTTACACCTTTTCTCATCTATAAAGTTTTATCCCCGTTCTTGTATTTTGTTGCTCTTTTGTTACATTGATATCTCCACCACTGTAACTACCTGTTGATATAGTATTTCCATCATTATCTGAAACATATTTATAGTGTGCATAAGGGTGTTGTGTACCATCTGTACCATCACCATAAGCATAATCACTATCAACCCCATAGCTATACCATAAATATTTAGGTATATTTATATGTATGAAAGCTTGGTCTGTTTGGTTTTGAACATTAAATGTAACTTTACCCTCAGATATAGCAGTATCTGTTATGTTGTTATCTGTTTCATCTTCCATAACTCTTGAAACATAAGTTTTAAAATTGTTATCTGAAAATGGTGTTATGCTGTCTTTTTGGTTTGTGTACCAATTCAATGATGTTTGAACACCAACATCTTCTTTATAAACCTCAATATAAAAATAATCTTTTGCACTCTCTTGTGTTGTAACAATATCGTGAGTTTTTACCCTTGCATAGTACCAAGAAACATTATCATCAACTTGTTGTATAGCTGTATCTGCATCTTCAACATCTGTCAAATTTAAGTCTTTAAAAACTGTTTTAACAGTTTCATGAGGTGTTGTTGTATTTTTATCTATCTTATATACAACAGAGATTTGACTAACCCCATCTTTAAATGTTTGAGCTGTTGTGTTAAACTCATTTGTATCTGCATCAAATTTTGTTGTATCAAAGATATTTAACATATCTGCATCATCATCGGAGAGGTTATGGTCAAAATCTACTTTTGTAGTAACATCAAATGCAAATTCATCTTTATCAAAATTTGTTGTAACTTCATGTTGTTTGTTATAAGCAGTAACAGTTCCCTCAAAAGTGTAGTTCATATCACTAACATTAAAATCACCCTGTTCCATATAAACCCAGTCATTTCCTGTCGATGTTTCATGTTTTGTAACATTTAATTCAAATAGATAAGGTGTTACAAGTATAGATACATTACCATCTATGGTTCTGTTCTCTTCTGCGGTATCATTTACATCTATATTTGCATAATCTTTATCTATCGCTATAACAAAATATTTTCCAACATCAGAGATATTAAAATCATCTCTTGAAAATTCACCATTTGTTATATCTAGGTTATAAGTTTCATTTAACTCCATACCATTTTGTTTAGAATCAAACCAAAGAGTTATGTTATTATCTTCATCACTAAAAGATTGTGTATATGTTTTTACTGTGTTGTTATCTTCATCTACCGCTTTTATAGTAAGTGTATAGCTCTCCCCAGCTTTCATAGATGTTGCATTTATCTCAACTAAAAATTTATCTGGAATGATGGCAAATTTATCTATTGAAGTTCCATTACCATCAAACCCATCATCTGTACAGTTTATATCTTGATTTCGTTTCCATTTAAAATCTATATTTGCAAGTTCAGAGCTAAAATCTACTGTTATATTTGCATCGCTTGTGTTATCATCTCTAAAATCAAGTTTAACCCAACTTGTGTTGTTATCTGAATCTGCTACCTCAAAACAAACTGTTCCATTAAACTCTTTAAACTTTGAACTGTTTTCATCATCTACCGAAGCTACTACAAAATCGAAGTTTTTATTTACTTTTTGTGTTGTAAAGTTACTCTCACTTACATTATTTTCATCATATTTTGTATATGCTACAAAAGTTGCATTTGCATCAGATAACACTTTAAAACTGTTTGGAGAATCTGCTTCACTTGTTTGTAACCTGTCATCACAGTCTGTATCTTCCAAAGCAACATTTTTTGCCCATCTAAATTTTACCGTAGCATTATCTGTGGCAAAAGATGAGTTTAAATCATCTAGTTCAGATGTATTTCCATCATCTACAAATATTTTTATCCAATCCATCTCTTTGTCACTATCTTTGTCTATGAGTTTTGCACAAACTGTTCCGTTAAAGTCTATAACTTGTGTTTCATCTACGGCATCAATACTACTTATGTTCATATCTTCAAAAACAACATCTACTTTTTTGTCACTTACATTACTATCGCTAATGTTATCATCATCTCTTAAAGACTGGTCATACACTACAAAACCATCTATCCTAGAACAAGCATCTGTAAATTCATCAAATGGACACTCTTCAAGTGGGGAGTCATCTTTAAACCCATCTTTTTCGTAAGTTGAACCTTTTTTTAGATATTTCCAAAAGTTCCCATCTGCTTGAAAAGTTGTATCTGCTCTGTTAATTGCACCTGAGTCCTCTTTTTGTTTAGGACAAAAACAACTATTATTTAGGTCAATAGATGATGAGTTCCAATCGAGTGGGTGTGTAGATGAACCAGATTTTTTCAAACCAAAACTAGAATCAACTATAAAAGCATCATCACCTAAATCTTCATAGACAGATTTTTTAAAAGAGTAATCACAATCTCCACTACCTACATGAAAATTTTTAAACTTCGGTGTACCATGTTTAAATTCAAAACCACAACTATCAGATTCAAGTTGAGAATCTGAGATATTCAAATCACCAGAAACATCTAAAAGTAAAGCTTGTTTGTTTGAAAGTATCTCAACACCATCTAGTGTTGCCTCTTTTATCTCATAATCCAAAACAAAGCCTGTATTTAACCTTGATACCATTCTACCGTTTGACATAGTTAAATTTATATCTGAATTTAGGTCACTCAAATCAAAAGGAAGCCCAGATGTATTAATGTTAAAATTGCTAAAACTATACTGAGTTCCACTTAATTTTTCTATCTTAATTGCATATTTTGTGTCATCATCAGAAGCATTTTTAAAAGTAAACCCATCTAAGTTAAAATCACCTCTTTCTTTAAAACGGATACCAGAACTCATATTCATATCTAACGAGATATTTGACATAGAAACATTACAATCTTTTGAAACATTATCTCCAAAGAAAAAGCCAAATTTATCATCTTTACTTGAATTTAGTTTAAATATAAAAGACCCAAAATCAAAACTGTCTGTATCATCATCACAACTATTTACTTCAACAGCATCACATGCAGATTTAAAATCACCAAAACCAAACATATTGAAGTTACCACCAAAGTCACTTGAACCAAAGTTAAAAGCTGGACAATTTTTTGAACTCATAGATGGTATGTTACCTATATTTATACCCGCTTTTGCACTATTTTTATTTGTTTTAAAATCAAACAAAAATTTTCCATCATTACCAGAACAATCCCCACAAGTTACATCATGTACAAAGTTTATGTTGTAAAAGTTTATAGTCTCTATTGAACTGTTATCAATAGATATTAAAACATCAGCATCATTTTTAAGATTTACACCTCGCTCAACACCTTTGATTGTTAAACCATCAAACTTATCACTGTCAAAAACAAGGTTTTCATCATAATTACCTCTACAAACTTTTATTTTAAATGATCCATCACCCTCATCACCATTTTTAATACCATCTAGGGCATCGTTTATAGTGTTATATTTTGGTTCATCACAACTATCATCATCACCATCTGTATCGCCATCATCATTTACATATATATCTGTACTACCATTATTTGCTTCACAGTCACTATTATTCTCTGTCAAAATAGCTATTTGATTTTCAGATATCCAGTCACCTGTACTATCTGGGTCCCTGTATGTATCTGAGTCTTCTATAAAATTTAAACCAGAAGTATCTACATCTGTGTCGTATTTATAATCACAATCACCATAATGCCCCTCAACATCATTACCACTCATAACAAGATAATCTATATAATCACCATTTTCATCAACCAAAGATATACTCATACCATTTTCAAGGTCTATCTCATCTTTATCATCTAGTTGAATCTGTTTATAATCATCATTCCCCTCACAACTATCTTCTGGAACATCATAAGTTTTTTGAGTATCATTTGAGTAAACTCTAAGCTTCCAAGATGAGTTTATATCTATCCCATCTACACTTGAAAGTTCTATAAATGGGTCCCCACTAAAACCAGGTTTGTAAACCTCATTTATAGTTACACTGTTTTTATGAACTGAACAATCTGCATAGATTAAAATTGGAAAGAGTAAAATTAAGAGGAGCTTATACATAGCTTTTACCTTTTATGATAAAATATTTATAGTCATTTTATCATAAAAATATATTTATATTTATTAAGTAGATGATTTATCTATATATTTTCACCCCTGTCCTTTTTAGTTTAGCTTTTGTATCTATCTCAATATCTCCACCATCAAAGTTACCAGATGAAATTTTTGTTTGTGTATTTGGTGCAAATATATATTTTACACATGGATGTTGAATACATGTAGAGTTTTGAGTATCGTTATATTCATTACCATAACTATCTAAAAAGTACCATAACCAAGGTTGAGTTTTTACATGTAATACATAAACACCCTCTGTACTGTTTTGTATCTCCACATCTATTTTACCACCATTTGGACTAGAAATGTTATCTATACTAAACTCCTCCCCACTTGAAAGAAGATTGTTTTTTTTAGGTATAACATCTGTAATGTTTCCATCTTCATCACTGCTGTGAAGACTCATCTCATACCAGTTAAAAAGTTGAGCTTTAAATCCATTTGTATATTTTAGATTTTTGTCATATACCTCTATGGTAACACTATAATTTATATCTTTATCTGTTTTAACAACCTGCGGGTTTAATCGACCAAAATACAAAATCTCAACACCATCATCAAGTGTTGTGTCGCTATTTTCAAACTTTGCAACATCTGTTGTGTCTATTTGAACTTCAAGTCCAGATATTTTAAAAGGGCTTACTTTGTTTGAGTAGTTTCTATCGTAGTTAAAATCCATCTGTGCTGTTGCTTCACCATCTGTAAAACTATCTTTTAAAACTGTTATGGTTTGATTTATATCTGAGAGATTTTGCTCTTTTTTAGTGCTTCCATCACTAAAAATAGAATCAACAGATATATAAACCATTGGGTAGCTATCCTCCCCATCTGTTGAAGCACCAAAAGTTAGGTTTATATCTTTTGCATAACATGTAGAGTTAAAATCTTTTTGTATCTCATGTTGTTTGTTATTTACAACTACTGTTGTTTTAAAAGATATATTCATATCTTCTGGTTGAGCCATATAAACCCAACTCTTACCAGTGGAGCTGTCTATATTTGATGATGTGATATTTACCTCATAGGGTTGTACAAATATCAACTTTGTATATGAACTTATAAATCTTTTTTCTACCTCTGTGTCATCTTCATCAACCTTAGCAAACTCACTTCCACCAACCTCTTTTAATGTTATGTTTAACTCTGCTAAACCTGTATATGAGATGTTTGTTTCATTTGAACTACCATCTGTAAAGTTTATATCATCTACTTCTAAATCTTCATCAGAAGTTACACAATCTACCCTTGTTTCACTTATATTTAACTCAAAACTATTGTCATCTGTTGTTTCATTATAATCTTTTTGTTCATTGTTATTTTTATCATAAACATAAGATTTTATCAAAAACTTTTCACCAGCATAAAACTCTGTTTCGTTAAGTTCAAAATAAAACTTGTCTGGTCTTATGGCAAAGTCATCTGTTGAGTTTGCCTCACCATCTAGTGTTTGAGAACAATTTGTATCTGTTGTGTTTGTATCTTTTAACCATTTTAAATACACATAACTATCTTTTGAGATAAAATCTACATTTAAAGTTACATTTGTCTCATTTGTCTCATCAAAAAAAACTTTGTCATACTCTGTTTCATTGTTCTCACCAAACACTTTAAAACAAACTGTGCCGTTAAACTCTTGTGTATCGTTATTGTCTTCATTTAGTGAAGCCATGGTTAGGTTAAAATCTTTTAAAACTACTGCTGTTGATATATTTCTATCTGAAATATTTCTATTTGCATCCCAAACATCAAAATCAGATTTTTCCTCTTTACAACATTTAGCAGAAAATCCAGCTCCAAGTTCTACACCCCACCCAGCACCACAAACTTGTGTGTGGGGGTTTTGCAAAGAGCTATCACAATCAGCAAAAAGGTTAACTAGAAAAATAAATAAAAATATAAAGCTATTTTTTATCATCTCCAAACTCTAAAACCACTTGCATCATTATCTTCAATAGTACCTTTTTTAGTATCGTTATCGCTATCTAAGTCGGCATTTGTAGGGTTTGAGATTTTAACTGTATAATCTTCATCATTTTCATCATCGTCATCATCTGTAACTTTAACATTTACTGTCACACTTGTATCACCAGCATCGATAGTTGCTGTTCCACTTTGAGTTGGAGATAAAAACTCATCATCAAAATCATCATCACTTGTGTCATCATTGTTTCCACCACCATTTGATATCTCAATATCAACACTAACATCAACATCTGCTTCTTTATCCATCTCAACTATAAAATTTGGTTGTTTATCTTCACCTGCACTCACATCTTCTTTGAGTTTTACAACTGGTTTTGGGTCTGATTCAACTATATAAATATCACCAGAATCATCACCCAAATCTGCATTTGAACTTACATCATATATCTCAACAGAAAACTTCTCTTTGTCATATTTTGCTTCATATAAACCATTATCATCACTAACTATCTCTATCTCTATTTTATAGTCAGTATCACCTTCGGATATAGTTACTTCTACATCATTTTCTTCTTTAAAGTCATCACCAGCTTTGGCTGTTCCCTCAACTGTTTTATATTTAAAAGTAACATCACCTTTTGCAGCTTTATCCAGATGAACCCAAATCTCTGTCTTTTCATTTGTAGTGCTGTCTTTGTCTTCCCCATCTTGACCATTATCTATACTCAAAATAGGTAAATCACTACACTTTAAAACTCCATCTACAAGTTTTAGTTTATTACCACCGTTACATCTTATCTCGTTTACAAAAAGTACACCATTTTCAACTGTTAAGTTACCATCATCATCTAACAAAAGGTAAGTATCATCCCCTTTTTTAACTTTCCAACCAAAAGCTAAACTAACACTTA
>CAYNVR010000004.1:0-21591 GCA_964400715.1 uncultured Sulfurimonas sp. | reverse complement strand
AAAGAAAATTTGCAATTTTTTATATTGATAATCTTTTTCATAAAGACAAGTTTACCATTTTTTGGTTACCATATGGTAAAAAAAAGATTGAGTAGAGATATGTTTGAAAATGTAAAAATGCCAGAAGGTCTTAGCCCAGAAGTTTTAGAACACCTAATAAACCCTAGAAACTACGGAAAACTTGAAAATCCAAGTTGCGTAGGTGTAGCCGTAGATGAAAAAACAGGTGAATATGTGATTTTTTACACACTTTTAAAAGATGATATAGTAGAAGATGTAAAATTTGCTACAAATGGTTGTCAAGACACTGTTGTAGTTGGGTCTATGTTTACAGAGATGATAAAAGGTGAAAACACTGAGTATGCCAACAAAGCAATAGAAAAAATGGCAAAAAAATTTGGAAATGTGTCAAAACAGCAACAAGTTTGTATAGAGATAGTATTAAATGGTTTTGTAGCATCTATGATGAACTACCAAAACCTTTGTGATGGCAAAGATGAAGAGATGCATGTGCTAAAAATGGAAGAGAGTTGCGATATGCAAAACAAACCAACGGAGAAACAAAATGCCTAAAACATACCAAGCAAAACATCATCTTTGGTTAAACCTGACATTTGCATCTTTTGCTATACAAAATGAAAATATAAAATCAAAACTTTATGACTTTTCACTCATAGCTTTTCGACATATGAAATGGCTAGGCAGTGAGATACTAGCTAATGGTAGTGATTATAACTATGATAGAGATATGCAACTATATAGAAGGGAAAATAGTTTTGAGATTTTAGAAGCTTTGGTTGATGAGATAAAAAACATACAAGAACTATACCCAAACAATGAACTCGGAGATAGAATAAAAACAGATGATGTTTATCTGCTAGACTACATAAACCAACTTTTGGAAGATACAAACAACAATGAAAAAATAACAGCCTTCAATATGAAAAGAGAATGGCATGAAAGCAAACTAGACCAATCACAAACAGATGCTCTGACTCTGTTTTTATTTGCTGAATCTTATAAAGAGTATGAACTTATACTTGTTTATGCATATATGCAAGCAAGAACAAACAATGTTTTACAATACAATGTTTTTCAAGATTTAGTGGATGAATCACATTTCCATCTAAAATGTTTTGGAAATATGATGGCACAACTTGGTATTTTAGCTCTACCAAGAGAGTTACACGAAATGACTTATAAAGTTAAAGATTTACAAAAATTTATAAAAGACGGCATAGCCGAAGAGGAAGCTGCAAAAGAGATGTGTAAAGAGTTAAGCGAGTCTATAAAAGATGAAAAACTATCTAAGTTTTTTGACTTCATAAACTACCAAGAAAACTACCACATAGAGCTTATGAAAAAGTTACTAAAATGAGAGATTTTGCATTTGAACTAAGCAACACAAAAGTTGAAGAGCTACAAACCTTTTCTCAACTTTTGAACAAAGATATAAACACCATCTTAAACGAAGCCCTTGACCTCTACTTTGAGACAAAACAAAAAGAACTCATAGAAAAAGAGATAGAAAACGATAACATAATGACAAATTTAGACTACGATGAGTTTTGGGACGGTGTTGAGCTTGACTAAAAAATAAGTTTTTTATGTTATAATTTTACCAACTATCTGTGGTGGGTAGTGTGTAGTTCCAAATGTCACGGGGAACTTTATACATTTAAAAGCTCTATCGCTCTTTTTGAGTGGTAGGGCTTTTTTTTTGGTTTAATGGTTGGGCTATGTGGGTTAGAAATGTATGAGGATTTCCCCGTGACAATGGAAATACATAACATAATCTACTTGATTATAGCTATTTGCTATCTGTTTTTAGCTTTTAAGTAGGTTAAACCTAAGGGACTAACCACCCCTTAGGCTATGAATTTTACAGGAAATTTATGATGAAATCTATACTTTTTGTATGTCTTGGTAATATTTGTCGTTCACCATTAGCACAAGGTGTAGCACAAAACTACATAAATAAAAATAATTTAGATATTTTAGTAAATAGTTGTGGGACAAGTTCTTACCACATAGGTGAACCACCATGTGAAAACTCCATAAAAGTAGCAAAACTTCACAACATAGATATCTCAAACTACAAAGCCTCACAACTAACAAAAGATGATTTAAAAAACTTTGATATAGTAATAGCCTTAGATGAATCAAACTATGAAGATATACTCTCTCTTGGTTGTAATGAGCAAAAACTTTTCAAACTTGGGTACTTCGGGTATGAAAATGCAGATATTCCAGACCCATATTTTTTCAATGGATTTGATGGATTTGAAAAAGTTTTTGAGATGGTTGAGAGTTGTGTTTTAGATATATTTGAAAAAAATAAAAAAATAAAACATTTTTACCCGTAACCAACCAAAGAACAAAAAATTTACTTTTATCTATACTTATGTGAGTTGTTTTTAAGAATGTTTTTTGAATTTTTAATAGCATATATACAGATAAGAGATGTATTAATTAATAACTAACAACCTCAACAGGTTTTACACCTCTATATTTTGCCATACCTTGCCCAATGTTTGAGTTTACATATGTTGGGTCCGCAATAACAAACTTACGACTACCTTTTTTTATGCTATCTCCACCTATTGGTATATAAAGTCCAGCCACCATATGGTCACTATATTTTACACTTACAACACTTATGCCAAAAAGATGTTTTATAAGATATGAAAACAACACAACTCTGTCTTCACAGTCCGAACTTTCATAATGCAAACTTTCTTGTGCAAACATCATCTTTTGCCTACCAAACTGTTTTTCATCCACCTTGTAGTTAAACCCTTTTTGTACAAAATGTAGCACAAAATTTATAGCTTCTGATGCTTTTTTCTCTCTTGTATATTTTTTCAATGCAGATGCTAACTCCCTATAAAGATTTAAAGAAAAAGCAGCTTGTAAGTATATTTTTGTTTCAACTTGTGGGTATGTTGATAAAAATTTAACTATATTTGTATTGTATTTATAATCTATCCTATACTCTTTCCCATTTTCAACAAAAACAATAGTTTTAGTCCTTATGTTTTTTGTAAACAAAGGTAAAGTTTTTAAAGAAAAATCAAAAGCTTTTTTAGCTGTTGGATAATTTTTTTTATATGTATAAACCAACCCCAATCTACCCTTTAAATAGTTATCTAACACAAAGTAGTTTTTATTTCCAAATTTATAATACGGTGTTTGATAAACTTTTTGTTCTGAAAAAAACAATAAAACTATATGTTTCTCATGCAATCCAACTTTTACATCGTATCCAAGCTTATTAAATATAAACCAACTCAAAAGTTTTACTCTATCACTATCATCATATATTTGTTGTGCTATCCTTTTTATGAGCAAATACTTCGCCCAATCGTTTAACTTCAACTCTTTTGATGTTTTTTCAATACTATCAACCAAAGAATAGTATTGACTCGTTGCTATATTTTTAAAAAAAATAGCAACACCATCTTTTGATTTTGGATAAAAAACATAGTTACTTATTGGTGGGGAGTTAAACCATAACTTAGTACCAAAAAAATCAAGTTTAATATTACTTTGCTTTGGTTTATACAATGGTGGGTCTATTTGTTTTTGCAGTTTTGGCAATCTTATACTAAAAATAGGTCCAACTGGTTTCATAAATGTTTTCAATGAAGGTGTTATAAACTCTGGTTTAGATGCCAAATAATACTCCAAAAGCTCCTCTTGTGAGTAACCAAACCACTCTTTTTTCAAATATGAACTAAACTCCATATCATCTACATTATGATATTCCCTAAAAGTATGTATCTCACGCTTTTTAAAATTTTCAAAACTACCAGCTTCTAAAAAAACAACAAAAACAAAAAACAGATTAAAAAGGCCAAACAGATTCAACAATTTTAGTCCCCCACCCTTGTTCAGTTGTTCTATCTACATCACCCTCTGTTTTGTAAAGAATTTTAGCTTCACTTATTTTATCTGATGTTATTTTATTATACTGGTCTATATCGTAAGGTCTTATCACACCACTTATCTGGATAATCTGTTTTTGGTCATCAACCAAAATTTCCCTTTTACCAAATATATAATAGTTTCCATTTTGTAAAACTTTTACTATCCTTGCAGATATAGTTGTTGTAAATGTAGCATCTTTTGTTGCACTACCTTTACCAGCATAGGCTGTTGAACTTTTTGTGTTGAACCCTATGTTACTCAAACCATTTAGCTTATTTACAACATTTCCAACCATAGAGTTGTCACCAGAAGATGTAAACATACCCCCACCAAGCACAGAGTTGTCAGACTCATTTAACTGTCTAGCAGAGTTACTAGAACTTTTTGCAGCTTCCGAAATCTCAACTGTTACTATGTCGTTTATATGCATAGCTTTATGGTCTGAAAAAAGTGGGTTATCTCCACGACCAAACAAACTACCTTTTGATGTAAAATCTTGTGAATCTTCCTTCGCTGGCATCTGTTCAACATAAACAGGAGGTTTAAAGTCTATATCTGGGTCTGTTAGCTTAGCTGTACAACCACTAAAAACAGTTACACCAACAACACATATAGCTAAAAATAATTTATTCATAAAAACTCTTTTTTTGGTATAATTGTAGCAAAAATAGTTCCAAGGATTTAAAATGAGTTTAAAAGAGAAGATTTCACAAGATTTAAAAGAGGCTATGAAAGCAAAAGATGTTGCAAAAAGAGATGCCCTAAGACTTTTAAGTAGTGCATTTAAACAGATAGAAGTAGATGAAAGAAAAGAGTTAAGTGATGAAGATATAATCAAAATCATACAAAAACAGATAAAAAGTCGTAACGACTCAGCTTCACAATACAAAGAGGCTGGTAGAGATGAACTAGCTCAAAAAGAGTTAGATGAGATAGCTTACTACGAAGTTTATCTTCCAGCTCAACTAAGTGATGAAGAGTTAGAGAGTGCTGTTAAAAGTATCATAGAAAAAGTTGGTGCTACAACTATGAAAGATATGGGAAAAGTTATGGGTATGGCAAATAAAGAGCTATCTGGCAGTGCAGATGGTAAAAGAATTAGTGAGTGTGTTAAAAAAGCATTATCTTAATGCTTTTTTAACTTTCGCTTTAAATTAACTTTTGCTTCTAGCTTTTTAGCCTCTTCTAAAACAATATCAACCGCTACATTTTCATCTATACCAGATAATCTTGCATACTCTATTGCTATCGTTTTTAAGTCTTGAACATCTTTTGCCCAAAATTTGTTAAAGTTTTTCAAACCATCTTTTGGTGGTATAGTTTTAAACTCCATACGGTTTATATCTACAAGAGAAAATCTATAACTACCATTGACTTTTGTTATGAGTATATTTCCAAGTGAATAATCAACATGCCATACACCTTTTTTATGTAGCTCATAACTAAACTTTGCAAACTCTTTTAAAATGCTAGAAATATCTTCAACCTTATGGTGAAAAACCTCTCTAATAGTAAAATCATAAGGTTCATAGATACTTACAAAAAAACTCTCTTTAAGCAAACCAAACTCAAAAAACTCTATAAACCCAACAGGTTTTGGAGTGTTTACACCAAGTTTTTGAAGCTTAATACCATTTAAAAAAGATTTTTTTGCTTTACCATCTCTTATATAAGTGTAAGCAAATCTATTTAAAAGATGTGGTATTTTAAAAGCTTTTACAACATACTTTACACCAGAAAGCTCAACAATTTTAAGTTCATTCCTAGCTTTATGTATAGAGTTATTTGAACTTTTAAAAATATCTTTTATATTTATAAGCTCATCTTTAAAATATTCAAAATCTGATGCTAATTCTAGTTTGTAACCCAATTATAAAAGCCCCATCTCAGCTAAAATAGGTCTAATCCCAGAAGCCAAATTTAAAAGCTCCTCTACAAACATACCCTCAGCTTTGTCTTCAAGCAACCACTCATCTATATGTTTTATAGTGTTTGTTTTTTCATCTTCACTAAGATGTGTAGATGTTTTAACAGCCTCTTTTATCTTTTCTAAATGTTCGTGATGTTTATGTGAACTCATATCTTTTCCTTTATTTCAAAGTTGGAATATACTCAGAAAGTGCTTTTATATCTGCATCACTAAGTGATGAAACCTGCCCTTTCATAAGAGCTTTCATAGCTCCACCATAAGTTCCATCTTTGTAACCTTTTAGTGCTTTTTGAACTTCTTGTGAGCTAAAAGCATTTATGACAGCAGATTTACCCATAGCTTTTTTCTCAGCTTTGCTTCCGTGACAACCTGCACATTTTTTAAACAAAACTTCACCAGAAACCGAAGCTGTTTTAGCAGAAACTTCCTCTGTTTTCATCTCTTTTGGAGTAACAACAGGGTTTTTGACAGGAACATCTTGTGCAACCTCTTCAACTTTTGGTTGCTCTTTTTTAACTACCACCTCTTTTTGAACCGCTGGTTTTACAACCTCTTGTTTTACCTCTGTTTTTGTTTCGTGTTTAGCTTCTTGCGAATCTCCACAACCTATAAGAAAAAGTGCTAAAACTGTTGATAATGCTATTTTCATAAAATTCTCCGTAAATAATTTCTACCATTATACATCAAACAAAGTAAATTATAATTATATTATAGATATAATACAGAAAAAACCAAGGTTTACTATGAACTTTCAACCATACCCTTTTGAAAAACTAAACACTTTACTAAAAGACATAACTCCAAACCCCAACTATGAGCCATCTGTTTTGACCATAGGTGAACCACAGTTTGAAACACCACAGTTCATACAAGATAGTTTTTGCAAAAATTCATCACTTTTAAAAAAGTATCCAAAAACATCTGGCGAGATTGAACTACGAGATGCTCAAAGAACTTTTTTTAAAAACCGTTTCAATGTTGAACTTACAAACTCACAAATCATACCAACTTTTGGAACAAGAGAGGTTTTGTTTAACTTTCCACAGTTTTTACTTTTTGACAAACAAAACCCAACTATGGCATTTACAAACCCTTTTTACCAGATTTATGAAGGGGCTGGTATAGCTTCAAGAGCCAACATCATACACATAAACTTAGAGGAAAAAAACAGTTTCAAACCAAACATAGATGAAAAAACTCTCTCTACATGTAGCTTGGTTATCATCAACTTTCCAAACAACCCAACAGCTTCTGTTTTAAACATAGATGAGCTTGGAGAGTGGGTAAAACTTGCTCTAAAACACAACTTTGTTCTTCTAAATGACGAATGTTACAGCGAGATATACACAAACACACCTCCACCATCTTTACTTGAAGCATCTCTACATGTAGGAAATAGTGAGTTTAAAAACATAGTTGTTATAAACTCTATATCTAAAAGGTCATCTGCCCCTGGTCTTAGAAACGGCTTCATAGCTGGTGATGAAGATATACTAAAAGAGTATATGAAATACAGAACATATGTTGGTTGTGCTTCCCCTCTTCCACTACAAAGTGCATCCGCTGTGGCTTGGTTAGATGAAAAACATGTAGCAGTTTCAAGGGAGATTTACAAAAAAAACTTTGAGATAGCAAAAGAGATTTTAAACATAGAGATTCCAGAAGCTACATTTTATGTGTGGTTAAAAGTAAACAACGGCTTAGAGTTTACAAAAAAACTTTATGAAAGATACAATGTAAAAGTTTTACCAGGTGAGTTTTTGGGTCGTGGAGAGAAAAATCCTGCCAAAGATTTCATAAGAATTGCGCTTGTAGAAGATGAAGAAAAAACAAGAGATGCACTAACAAGAGTTAAGGAGTGTTTAGGTGAGTAAGGTAGAAGAGTTTAAACAAAAAGTTTTAAAAGCACAACAAGATGGTGACATAGCTTCACTTTATGTTCTTGAACAAGAGGCTCACGAACTTTTAGACGAGGAAACACTACACGGCTTTTATGCAAACATACTCGATTTGGCACTTGAAAAACTAACAGACACACTACAAGCACACAGAGTTATGGATATGGCAGATGTTCAAGACTTTGCTACGGTTCGTGCTTTGTATGAGTATGGCATAGAACATTATAGTGCCGGTAAGGTAGCAGATGCTTCCGCACTTTTTGAGGTTTTAAGTGGACTCACAAACGATGAAAAGTTTTCAAATGCTCTAAAAGTGCACCAGATGGCAACATCAAAAGGTGTTACACTCGATGAGTTTTTAGACAAGATAGCAGATGTTCAAGCAACACAAGATGCGGGGACTTTTTACATAAGCCATTTCCAAAAGGGAACAGATATATGAAGATACACTTCATAGGTATAGGTGGTATAGGTATCTCTGGTCTTGCGAAATTTTTGCAACATCAAGGGCATACTATAACAGGCTCAGACATAAAAGAGACCCTCATCACAAAAAAACTACAAGAAGATGGCATAAAAGTAGATGTTCCACACAACTGCCAAAACATCTCAGACCAAGATTTGGTTATACACTCTGCCATCATCAAACAAGACAACCCAGAGATAGTTTGTGCAAAACAAAAAAACATAAAAGTTCTTTCAAGAAAAGAAGCACTCTTAGAGATACTAAAAAACAAAAAAGTTTACTCCGTAGCAGGAGCTCACGGCAAAAGCACAACATCTGCCATACTCTCTTCCATACTTGAATGCAGTGCTATCATAGGGGCAGAGAGTAAAGAGTTTGGCTCAAATGTAAAATACACAAACAAAAACAACATAGTAGTTTTTGAAGCAGATGAGAGTGATGGCAGTTTCATAAACTCCAACCCGTTTTGTAGCATAGTAACAAATGCAGAACCAGAACATATGGAGTACTACAACTACAACGAAGAGCTTTTTTATGAGCATTATAAAACTTTTATAGAAAAAGCAGAGATAAAAGTTCTAAACAAACAAGACCCGTTTTTAAGCACTCTACAAACAGATGCTATCTGGTTAGACCCACAAAAAGATATAACAAACATATCTTACACACTCATAGATGATGAACCACATACAAAGTTTTGTTTAAAAGATTTTGGAGAGTTTTGTGTTTGGGGTTTTGGTGAGCATATAGCACTCGATGCTTCTTTGGCTATTTTGAGTGCAACATACTCAACAAAGATAGAAACTATCAAAAAAAACATACTAAACTTCAAAGGTATCAAAAAAAGGTTTGACATAGTCAGCAAAGATACAAACTGTGTTGTCATAGATGACTACGGACACCACCCAACAGAGATAAAAGCTACACTCTCATCTGTAAAAGAGTATGCGAAACTCAAAGGTTTAAAAAACATCACAGCTATCTGGCAACCACACAAGTTTTCAAGAACACTTGACAATATGTCTGCTTTCATAGAGTGTTTTGAAGGGGTTGATGAGCTTGTTATACTCCCTGTTTGGAGAGCTGGTGAAGAGGCACAAAAGATAGACTTTGAACAAAAGTTTCAAAGATACAACCCAACATTCGCAGACAAAGTTACAAACAAAAACAACTGTGTAGAGCTTATAAAAGATGAACAAACTTTCAAGCAGATAAACAGCGGTGTAGTTGTTAGCTTTGGTGCTGGTGACATAACATACCAGATAAGAGGAGTTTTGTAGTGGGTTATATATATGGACTTGTTGTAGTTTTTTTGTTTTTTCTATCTCTACACTACTTTACAGAGCTTACAAAACAACAAAAACTTGTAGCAGTATCTGTTGTGGTTTTACTTGTTGGGTTTGCCATTGTTTACAACGAAAGTGCAAAACAGGAGCAACAACACACATATAAAATCATTACAAAGTTTAACCAAAACAAAACCATAGTTTGTGAAAATCAAGAGATAAACAAAACAAATTTTTCACTCAGTCTTGGCACTTTTACTTTCATAGGTAAAGAAAATACACCATTTTATGGGCAGATGATAGGTATAGCAAATTGCAAGTAGATACACTCATAAAACAGCTCGATTTAGTTGAGCATATAGAGCAGTTTAAAAGTTTTTTTTCAAGAGAAGATACACTCTACATAGAGGGTGACCAAGAGTTACATTTTAAGTATATAAAAGCACTTGAAAAACTAAACTTCAAATCACCTCCAAAAGTTTCATCTTTTAAAAACCTAAAAGCCCATCTCAAAAAAAGGGGTGTTTTAAGTTTTGAACAGATTTTTGAAGTGGTAAAAGTTGTGAGGTATTTTAGATACCTTAAAAACTTAAATGATGATGGACTCATAGGTGAGTGGCTTTTAAAATTTGTTGTTGATGAGAGATTTTTAGATATTGAGAGATACTTCACAAACGACGGAAAGTTTGAAGAAAATCTCGATGAAGAGCTTTTTGGTTTAAGTGCGAGAGTAAAAGAGCATAAAAATGAGATAGCCTCCTCCATCAAAAGGGTTATGTCAAGTTCCAAACTCTCAGGCTACCTCATAGACACACAAATCCACCTCATAAATGATGAGGAGTGTTTGCTTGTGAGGGGTGGTTTTAACCATGTTTTAAAAGGTAGTGTTGTTGGCAGAAGTAGTAGCGGACACTTCTATGTTGTGCCAGATTTTATACTCAAAACAAAAGAGAAGATAAGATTTATACAACAACAAAGAGATGCCATATTTTACAACTACGCAAAAGAGTTTTCATCTAAACTTAGTGAGTTGTTACCATTTATAAACTTCATAGACAAAGAGTTTAGCAGGTTTGACAACTACCAAGCAAGAGTTATGTTTGCAAAAAGCTCAAACTTAGAGATACTCAAAACAAAAAATGGCACAAAGATAGTGCTAAAAAACTTTACTCACCCTGCCCTACACAAAGCAAAACCCATAAGTGTAGATTTTTCTAAAAATGTGCTTATGATAACAGGTGTAAATGCTGGTGGTAAAACTATGCTTTTAAAGTCTATCTTGTCATCTGCTTTTATGGCAAAATATATGATACCTATGAAGATAGACAACCACAACTCCCACATAGGTAACTTTAAAAATGTTTTATCTATCATAGATGACCCACAAAATGTGAAAAATGACATATCAACTTTTGCTGGTAGAATGAAAGAGTTTAGTAAGATTTTTAGTTTCAAGTCTGCCCTTGTTGGTGTAGATGAAATAGAGCTTGGAACAGACAGTGACGAAGCAGCCGCACTTTTTAAAGTGATACTTGATGAACTCATAAAAAAAGGGCAAAAGATAGTTGTTACAACACACCACAAAAGACTTGCTTCGCTTATGGCAGACCGTGATGATGTGGAACTTATGGCAGCGATTTATGATGAGGAAAACCGCCAACCAACCTATGAGTTTATGCAGGGGATTATAGGTAAAAGTTATGCTTTTGAAACAGCTATGAGATACGGCATACCAAATGCACTTGTTACAAATGCCAAAAAAGTTTATGGAGACAACACAGAAAAACTAAACCTACTCATAGAAAGAGGCTCACAACTTGAAAGGGAGTTAAAACAAAAACACAAAAAAGTTGATGAGAAACTTGAAAAACTAAAACAACAAGAACTACTTTTAAAAGAGGAAAGGGAAAACCTCTTCAAAGAGTTACAAGAACAAAAACAAGCTCTAAAAAGAAGCTACCAAGTAGCGATAGATGAAGCAAAAAAAGCAGCAAAACAGCAAGACACAAAAGCTATACACAAAGCTATGAACAAAGCAAATGCGAAGCTCCCAAAAGAGGAAAAAGAGAGTAAAATAAAAAGAGATGTAAAGTTCAAAGTTGGTGACAAAGTAAAATACCTATCTCAAAAAGGTGTTATAGTTGCTATGAAAAACGACAAAGAAGCAACTGTTGAGGTAGAGGGTATGAGAGTGAGAGTCAAAACATCTCAACTAAAACATACACAGATAATAAAACCAAAACCAAAAACAGACATAAACCTACATGTAGAGAAAAAATCTGGACTAAAATGTGACCTACACGGACTTAGAGCAGATGAGGCATGTGAAGTTTTGGACAAATTTTTAAGTGATGCTTTGCTAAATGGTTGGGACGAAGTGATAGTCTATCATGGCATAGGAACAGGAAAACTCAGCTTTGCGGTTAAGAACTTTTTAAAAGCTCACCCAAAAGTGAAGAAGTTTGAAGATGCACCTCAACATATGGGTGGATTTGGTGCTAAGGTTGTAACACTGTGAAAAAAGTTGCCATAGTTGGTGGTGGTGCAAGTGGACTTATGTGTGCCATAGTTTGTGCAAAAAATGGTTGCAGTGTAGATATATTTGAACAAAATAGTAAAATCGGTAAAAAGATTTTAGTATCTGGAAATGGAAAGTGTAACATCACAAACAAGTTTTTAAACAAAGATGATTACCACTCAAACAACAGTGAGTTTGTAGAGTATGCTCTAAAAAAGTTTGGATTTTATGAGTTTAAAAAGTTTGTAGAGTCCTTTGGTTTGCTACTCCATACAAAAGATGATGGTAAATGTTACCCATTTAGTTTTGAAGCAAAAAATGTTGTTTTTTTACTCCAAAACTATGCCTCTAAACTTGGAGTAAAGTTTCATACAGATACAAAAGTAAAAGATATAAAAGCACTTTTTTCAAACTATGAAAGTGTTGTGATAGCAACAGGTTCTGAGGCTTCACCACATCTTGGTGGGTGTAGTGATGGTTTGGAGTTTGCAAAAGAGTTTGGGCATAACATCATACCAACATACCCATCACTTGTTCAACTTGAACTAAACTCAAAAACAGCACCAAAAATGTCTGGTGTAAAACTAAATGCAGAGGTTACACTGTTTTTAAACTACCAAAAAGAGTTAAGCATAAGTGGAGATATACTCTTTACAAACTATGGTATATCTGGATTGGCTATCTTAGATATATCTCAAAAAGTAAGTGTAGCACTTCAAAACTACGAGATGGTAGATATATCTCTAAACCTACTTCCAACCTTTACACAACAACAACTATCTGCCTACATACTCAACAGCTACAAACAAAACGGTTTTAGTCTAAAAACCATACTTTACTCACTACTTCCTACAAAGGTTGTAAATGTTATAGCAGATGAGTTCAACACCACAAAAATAGACACAAAACTTTCTAAAACTATCGCTAACAAGCTACAAAACCTAAAATTTGAGGTAACAAAAACAAGAGGTTTTAGATATGCAGAAGTTGCTGGTGGTGGAGTAGATACAACACAGATAAATCCAAAAACTATGGAATCTTTAAAAAAAGACAATCTGTATTTTATAGGTGAAATTTTAGATGTAGTTGGAAAAAGGGGTGGTTATAATCTAGCTTGGGCATGGGCTAGTGGGTATGTTTGTGGAGAGAGTATCTCCACAAATTAAAATTTATATTTTAAATTTGCATAAAAATATCTACCTGGTTCATTTAAAAGCATAACATCACCCGTAGCACCATCACTAATCAAAGTTAAATCGGCATAAGTATTTGAAACTGCATAAGTTTCATCAAAGATATTACAATCTAAGTAGTATTACATTTGTGTTAAATGTTTTTTCTAAACCTTATCATCTTAAACCTCTCCCCTAAAAGGTTTGGCATAATGAGCATCTTAACTTTTTCAAGCTCTTGTTTGTAGATTTTTTCATCTGCTTTTTCTTTTAACATCTCTAACAAATCGAGTATCCCCATATTTACAAGAGCAGTCATTTGAGCCTTAAACTCTACAAACTCTACACCAGCTTCCTCATAAGCATCTTTTACATGTTGAAATGTTACATCATAAGTTATGTCCGATTTTGCATATAGTTTTTCTATATCTATATTTTCATCAAAAAATGGGTAAACATTATGTTTTTCATATATCCTTATGGAAAAATCTGGTCGTGCCATCATCTCACCATAGTCAAAACTCATAAACTCAAAACTCTTTGCACTTTGAGCCATCTGTTTTGCAAACTCCTCATAACCAACAGCTATCTCACCTCTGTCTTTATGATACTTTTTTGCTTTTTGTTCTACCCACTCATCTGTTTGGTCAAATTCAACCTTATGCTCTTTTACAGTAGCTATTTTACCCTTGTAGTAAAGCTCACAACCAAAAGCATCAAATATCTCATTTGCTATAAAAAAAGCATTTTCACATCTAAACTCATCAAGAGATTTATAGTGTGTTAGCTTAACAACATCTCCAAAACTCTCTTTAAAGTAGTTTTTTTGAAACTCTTGAAGATTTTCAAACCTCTCGATGATAACAAACTCCAAACTGTTTAAAAGCTCTGGTCTTAAAGTGTAGATAAACTCACACACATCTGCCAAAAAATACCCATGATGAGCCCCTATCTCACAAACAACTCCATCTTTTTTTAAAAAACCATCATCTACCAAAGAGATTATATGTTTGGCAATCGTCCCACCAAAAAACTTGCTTGTGCTTACAGATGTATAAAAATCTCCACCCTTTCCTATCTGCTTGTATGTTGTGTAGTAACCATCTTCACCATACAACCATTCGTTCATATACTGACTAAATCTCATCTTTTTCATACACCTCATAAAGATTTAACAACTCTAACTGTTTGTCTATCTCATATATTTTTACATCAAGTTCAGATATATTGTAAGAGTTTTGCAAAAGCTCAACATCATACCTGCTTTTGTACCCAGCCTCAAAAAGCTGTTTTGTATCTACTAAAAGTTTCTTGTATAACTCTATATTTTCCAGACTAAGAGCTATTTTAAAATCATAATTTTTTAGATTTTTTTGAACCTGCTCAAACAAAAGTTTTTGCTCTTTTTTCTTATCATCTAAAACTATTTTAGATTTTAAAAAATCAACTTTTGAACTTTCTACATCTCTAAAACTGTTTATATCTATGGGCATAGAGAGTGTCAAGCCGTAGTTGTAGTAACTCAATCCAGAACTAACATCACTATCTGACCAGTTGTATCCACCAGCAAAGCTAACTTTGGGAAGGTATTTTGCCACTTTAACATTTTTCATATATCTGTCTTGTTCTATCTTATCTCTATTTTGTTTTAAAATAAGATTATTTTTTAAAAACTCATCTTCTGTCATATTTTTAAACATTGGTAAAACCACATCTTCATATTTTTTATCACTCAAAGAGTGAAACTCGGTAATAAGTTTTTGTTTTTGAGTTTTTAAATCATACATCATTAAAATGGCATTGTTTTTATCTATGATAGAGTTATCTAAAAAACCACTCTCCAAATGCCCACTTAGATACAACTCTTTGTTTTGTTCAAGTTTTATCTTAGTGTTTTTTATGTTTAACTCTTGTTTTTGTATCTCTAAATCAAGCTTTTGTATCTGTAAATAAACACTTACAACATTTTTAATAGCCCCTCTTTTTGCTACATGTACAGATATATTTGAGTAGTTTTTAAATGCTTCTGCATATTTTATACCAAAATATATCCCACCACTTTGAAAAATGGGCTGATTTATTTTAACACTAAAACTCTCATCTGTTTGAGTTTTATTTGTTGGATTACTTTTCATATAGCTATAATTAAGCATTATAGGAGCTATCCAAGAATCTCTTAGTTTTGAAGCTTCTGCTGTATTTTTTTCCTTATCGTACTCAAACTGCTGTGTTTTATTTTCAGATAAAACATCTTCTAATGATGTTTTATCTTCTGCAAAACTACAAAGATTTAACAGCACTAAAAAGAGAGTTAAAGCCCTCATCTATTTCCTCTTTTGTTATAGTTAATGGTGGTAGAAGTCTTAGTGTATTTTTACCAGCTTTTAAAACCATCACACCATTTTGTTTTGCACTGTTGATGATGTTTGTTAAGGTATCTGCATCTTTTACACGAAGACCAGCCATCATACCAAGACCAACTTTTTGAGTAAAAAGCTTTCTGTTTTTTTCATAAAAATCTTCTAAACTTTTGTCAAAATACTCTATCATCTCACTTAGTTTTCCACTCTCATCATACTCTGTGAGTATATCCATAACCTCACAAACAGCTGTGCTACTTAGATAGTTTCCACCAAAAGTTGAACCGTGGTCACCAGCACTGAGTATATCTTTTAGTTTTGTCATAACTATACCAACTGGCACACCACCACCTATACCTTTTGCCAAAGAGATTATGTCTGGTTCTATCTCATAAAGGTTTGAAGCCAAAAACTTACCTGTTCTAAAACAACCCGTTTGAACCTCATCTACTATGAGAAGTATATCTTTTTGTTTTAAAAGTTTTGCTAACTCTTGAACTTTTTGTTTGTCTTGTGGTTGAACCCCACCCTCACCTTGAACAAGCTCTATCATCACTGCTACTGTGTGTTCATCTAAAAGTGAAGCTATCTCATCTATATCTTTTGCATAAACAAACCCATCTGGAAAAGGACCAAAATAGTTATGCATAGACTCCTGCCCTGTTGCTTTTACAGTTGTGATAGTTCTACCATGAAATGAGTGGTCAAGTGTGATGATTTTGTATCTTTTTACCTCTCCATCTTTTTCACCATATTTTCTTGCTATCTTGATAGCTCCCTCATTTGCCTCAGCACCTGAGTTTCCAAAAAAACATCTCATATCGTAACCACTTGCTTCAACAACTTTTTGAGCTGCTTTTGCCTGTGGTGCTATGTAGTAAAGATTTGACATATGTATGAGGTTTTGAGTCTGTTTACAAAGTGCCTCGCTAAGTCTTTTGTTACTATGCCCAACACTCACAACTGCTATGCCAGATGTAAAATCTATATACTTTTTACCTTCACTATCTACAAGTGTAGCATTATCTCCACTAACAAACTCAACATCTGCTCTTGCATAAGTTGGAAGAACATACTTTTTATCTAAACTTTTTATATCCATTTATAACCTTTTATTGAATTATACTATCTATGATACCAAGTATCTGACTGATTGTATTTTGATTTGCTTTTTCTACAAACTTTATACTTCTTGCATTATAGTCTATCGATTTCATCTGCTCACACATTATGTATCCGGTAATCTTTTCACTTTCAACTTTAATGTGAAATGGAAAATCTCTTTTTGTATTTGTAATTGGACAAGCAAAAGCCAATCCCAAATGTTGATTGAAAATTTTGTTAGATACTATGATTGCTGGTCTTCTACCCTTTTGTTCGTGTCCACTTTGTGGGTCAAAACTCAAAACTACAATATCCCCTTGTTCTGGAACATACTTTACCATTGTTCATTTCCAAACTTTTCATCAAATTCTTCATAAGATTTATAATCTTTTGGCATTTTTTTAACTAAGTCATCGATGCTATACTTCACCCTTTCATTTTTTATAGGCTCTATGATAATCCTTTGATTTTCAACAAATATTTTAAGTTTATCGCCAACAGATAGCTTTAACTCTTTTAAAATATCTTTTGGAAATCTCAAACCTTGTGAGTTACCCCAGTTTGAAAGTGTAGCTGTCATAATAACCCCTTTAATCTATTTTGTATATCCAAAGTATATCATCATATTTTATCTGAGTCAATAACTCTCTTAACAAAAACTTTTTCCTCTTGATATATCGCACATTTACCCTCGTAGGAGTGTTTTGAAGTTGTGAGGTTGTTTACACCTTTTGTTCCGCTGTATATAACAACACAATCCTCTCTTATATCTGATGAGTTTTTAACTTTTAGTTCAACAAAACCAACAGATGAGCTTACTTTTACAACCTCATCATCACTAAAACCAAGCGATGGATTTAGATATACTTTTGTATCTCTTTTAAACTGAGAGTTTAGAGAGTTTTTTGACTTTGGTGTTATCAAAAAAAGTCCATCTGTTTGAGATATAGTCTCAAACTCATCTAAAAATACAAACTCACCATCACCTGTATCAAACCCATCTTTATATGGTGTAGTCTCTCTTTGTTTTACCAAACCATCTTCACCACAAAAACTTTTAAAGTGTTCTATGTAAAACTCTTCATCTTTTATCTCTATACCAAACTCATCACATAAAATTTTACTAAGTTCATACTCACTTATACCTTTTTCACACTCTTTTTGTTTATTCATACTTAACATCAAGTTATGAGCATAAGATGTTCTTATATCATTTTTAGATAAAAAATCTTTTGCAGGTATGATAAGGTCTGCAACTTCTGATGTTTCGTTTTCATAAAGCCCAAAGTAGATAACATTTTTCACTTTACCCATAGACTCTTTAACTCTGTTTGTATCTGGCATTTGTGAAAGTGGGTTTGCACCTTGAATGAAAACTGTATCGAACTCTTCAAACTTTGTATCTACTTTTGAAACTCTTTTTGCTTTTGTATTAAACGGAGTTGGCACACCCTCTTTTGAGTTACCAAGATAAACCACCCCACAACCCTCTTTGCCAAAGAGTCCAAGATTTAGTGCAAAAGCATCTATCGCTCTTAAAACATCTGCACCATCTCTGTATTTTTGCACACCCACACCACAAACTATGGCTGTTTTTTTACCATGTACCATAGATAAGATATCGCCTATATCTCCAAGACTAACACCTATCTCATCAAGTGTAGATTTTATCCTTATGTTTTGAGTAAGTTCATAAAAATCTTCATACTCACTCGCATACTCTTCAAGATACTCAAAATCACAACTTTGTTCTATATGTAAAAATCTGCTAAGTAACATCGCCAAATATATATCTGTATGTGGTTTTATCTGCACATGTAGGTTTGCTTCTTTTGCTATTTGTGTTTTTATGGGGTCTATGACAACTATCTGCTTACCTTTTAAAAGTGGTAAAAGGTGAGATGATGTTGAGTGTGGATTTCTACCCCAAATAATCACAACTTCACTTTTTTCTATCTCACAAAGTGGCATATTTTTGTTACTTCCACGACCCTCTACTATACCAGCTTCACCAGCTCCATCGCACAAACTACCATCTGTAAGTGTAGCACCATAAGATGCAAAAAAATGCTCACTTACATCTTGCATAAGACCAAAGTTACCACTTCCTCTATAAAACAATATTTTATCTTTTTGTGTATTTTTTAAAATCTCTTTTAACTTAGATATAGCTTCATCTAGTGTTATATCTTCACCTTTATATCTAGCCATTTTTATCTGTTCAAAATTATCATAACGATTTAGATGTGAACACAAAAAACCTTGTGTAATTTTATTTGAACTAGGAGTTATCTTGCCATCTTTGTACACTATACTACATGCATCATAACAATCTAAGGGACATGCTGTTTTAATCATCTTTTAACTCAACTTTCATAAGTTTTGAAAATACTTTTGGTGGATTTATAACTATCTGAACTTTATACTTAGATATATTTTTACTATCTGCTATGTTCAAAACTCGTCTAGGCTTATAGTATGTTTTTTTATCATCAAGATATACCGTTTTTTTGTCCAAATCTGCTAACTCTTTTTCATCTACATATATTGTTAAAATAGCTTTTGAAGTATCTGCTATTTTTGCCAACAACATAGAAGGTGTTACAACCTTACCAGGTTTTACAAACAAACTATAAAGCACAAAACCTTTTGCTTTAAAATTTTTATCTTCTATTTTTTTTAAAAGTTGTTGCTTTTTAAACTTTAAATCTAATATTTGTATTTTTAAATTTTCTATCTCTTTTTTTGTATTTATTAAAGATGTTTTAGAAGAAACCATATCGTAAAACTCTTTGTCTTTATCTATCTGGGATTTTATTATTAAATCTTTTATTTTATTGTAGTTTACATTTTTTTTATCTAAAACTTTTTCCAAATCAACAACAGTTTGTTCAGTTAAAATTAAAGTACCCTCTAAATACCTAATCTTTCTTTTTATAGAGAGTAATTCATCTATATCTAACCTATCATCAATCTTAATAAACAGTTCATCTTTTAATTTTTTACCAACTAAGTCTTCATTTGTAAAAATAACTTCACCCGAAACATTTGAAGATATATCTCTCACTTCGTAAGGCTCAACTTTTGAGTAATAAACCCCACCAAAAAGCGTAACCATACTCAAACATAAAATCAATAAAATTTTCACTTCCTACATCTCCATCATAATTAACATAAACTTTTACTACATTTTACCATTTCATAATTAACATTCAAGCATATTTCATCTTATTTAAGGTATTATTTAAAAAGTTTCAAACAAAGGATAACGATGTCTATTTTAGATAATGTAGATGCAGCTACAAATCTTGCAAAAAATAATGAACTACAACTATTAGTTTTTAGAGTTAGTGAAAACTCAGATACTGCATACTATGCTATAAATGTTTTTAAAACAAGAGAGGTTGTTGAGTCTAGAAACCATTTCCTAACTCAAATTCCATCTGCACCACCACTTCTTGAAGGTACAATCATACTTCGTGGACTACAAATCCCTATTTTAAATCTTCCATTATGGCTTGGAGTAAGTCTAACAAAAGAGGAAGTAGAAAGGTCTAATATATTAATATGTGATTTTAATGGTATTATTATTGGTCTAAGAATAATGTCAGCCTACAAAGTTATCAAAAAAAATTGGAATGAGATACATGCACCAGATAGCTACCGTCTAAAAAATGATGGAGTAGTTATGAATGACACAAGATTAGAAGATGGTAGCCTATGCCTTATATTAGACTATGAAAAATTTCTTTCAGAAGTTATTCCAAATGCTATGGTAGATGTTGAAAACGATACAAAAGAACTAGCAAACTTAGAAATACCAGATAAACTTAAAAATGGTATGATACTTATTGCAGAAGATTCAAGAACGGCTCAAACACACCTAAGACAAATCTTTCACAATGCTCACATAGAGATGCACCTTTTTGACAATGGTAAAAAACTTGTTGATTTTGTAACAAACCTTGGTGAAAAAGCAAACGAAAAAGTAACTGCTATCATTACAGATATTGAGATGCCAGAGATGTCTGGTTTTACAGTTGTAAAACTACTAAAACAAAACAAAAATACTAAAAACATACCTATTATAGTAAATAGTTCTATGACTGGTGATAACAACAAAAGAGAATCAGAAGTTTTAGGAGCTGATGGTTTTGTAGATAAAACTAAAAGTCATAATATCATCCCTATGATAATAGACTTAATAAAGTAAGATAGAAGTTAAAAAAAACTTCTATCTTATTCAATAGTTAAAAAGATTAACTATTGAAAAAGTGATATAAGAACACCAGCCGCAACAGCTGAACCAATAACACCTGCAACATTTGGACCCATTGCATGCATTAAAAGCATATTTGTTCTATCATACTCCATACCAACTTTATTTGATACACGAGCTGCCATAGGAACAGCAGAAACACCCGCAGAACCAATTAGTGGGTTAATTTTATTACCTGGGAACATATTCATAATTTTAGCCATAAGTACACCAGCAGCTGTACCAACACTAAATGCAACTATACCAAGAGCCAAAATAGCCAATGTATCTGGAACTAAGAACTGATCAGCTGCAAGTTTAGAACCAACACCAAGACCTAAGAAGATAGTTGTGATATTAATCATAGCATTTTGTAAAGTATCGTTAAGTCTTTCAACAACACCACTCTCTTTTAAGAAGTTACCAAACATAAATGCACCGATAAGCGGAGTAGAATCTGGTAAAACCAAGATAGCCAACATCAAAACTAAGATAGGAAAAACAAGTTTTTCTAAACGAGAAACATGACGAAGAGTTGTCATTTTTATTTTTCTTTCCTCATCTGTTGTAAGTGCTTTCATAATTGGAGGCTGAATGATAGGAACCATAGCCATATAACTATATGAAGCAACAGCGATAGCACCTAAGAGTTCAGGTGAAAGGTGTGAA
>CAYNVR010000003.1:0-25319 GCA_964400715.1 uncultured Sulfurimonas sp. | reverse complement strand
CACTAAATGCAGCGATAGAAGCAGCAAGAGCTGGTGAACACGGAAGAGGTTTTGCCGTAGTTGCAGATGAGGTTAGAAAACTTGCAGAGAGAACTCAAAAAGCAACACAAGAGGTTGAGATAAGCATAGGTCAGTTAAAACAAAACACTTCTGAGATACAAGATGTAGCAGAGATGTTTAGAACAAATACAGACACAATGAGTGAAAAGATGAGCTCTTTCTTTGAAGAGTTAGAGTTTGTTATAAGTAACTCTCACCGTATATCAGAGATAACAGAAAACATAACAAATGAGATAGGTATAGGCACTGGTAAAGTTGACCACATACTTTTCAAACTTCAAGGATACAACTTTTTCATAAACAATGAAAATTCTACATTTATAGATGAAAATAGTTGCCGTTTTGGTAGATGGTTTGAAGAAAATAAAGATAAAATAAAAGACGATACAAAAACTATAAACTCTCTAACTGAACACCACCGTATAGTTCACCAAAAAACAAAAGATGCTGTTGAGCTTTGGAAAGCTGGTAAATATGAAGATGCGATAGAAACTATGAGTAAAGTTGAACATTCGAGTGAGGTTGGTTTTGAAGAGATTTATGAGAGTTTTGTAAAACATAGAAAATGATGACATTTTGTCATAAAATCTGAACATCTGTATTTTTTATGGTAGAGTAATCCCCATGAAAAAAGATGTCCAAGAAAAACTCAAAAAACTCTCCATAGATAGTTGGAGTGAGCTTTCACTCATCACTCCAAAAAGTTTTGAAGACTACCGTTTGTATGGTAGTCTTTGTGAACATACTTTTATGTGCATAGATGCCACTGTTGAACACATAACAAAAACTCCAAACTCTTTACAGGTTACTTTTTTTGTTCATAACTTTGGACATACTTTAACAGGTGTGCTTTTTAAACCAAAACCATATATGCTACATCAGTTTAAAGTTGGTAGCAGAGATTACTACTACGGTCTTGTTGAGTGTAAAATGGGTCGATGTTTTATAAATATGCCTAAAAAAATCACGAAGCCAAACGAGATAGTCCCAAAATATAAAACAAAACTTAGAAGTGATGTTATGCAACGGTTTGTAAAAGAGTATCTAACTTATGACAACTTAATTTCAGAAGGTTTAAAACCAAAGGTTATAGATAAACTTTTAGAGATTCATTTTCCAAAGGTACCATACAAAGAGTTTACATCACAACAACTTTATGCTTTAAAATATACTGAACTTTTCATATATATGAAACAACTCTCAAAAAAGAGGAAGTTTTTTCCAAGTTTAAGTTCTACATGTAGAGATTATGAAGAGTGGTTAAAAACATTACCATTTGAACTTACAGATGAGCAAAAAAAAGCTATACAAGATATAAAACAAGATTTAGCTAAAAATGTAAGTGCAAAAAGGATGGTAGTTGGAGATGTTGGAAGTGGTAAAACTATGGTGATTTTGGCTACTGTGTATATGAACTACCCAAACAAGACTATACTTATGGCACCAACAACTATCTTAGCAAACCAACTTTTTGAAGAAGCTTGTAAATTTTTACCAGATATAAAAACAACACTTGTAACCAACAAAACAAAAAAAGTGGATTTGTCTGAGTTTGATTTTATAATAGGGACTCATGCTCTGCTTTACAGAGAACTACCAAAAGCAACAGTGGTTATGGTAGATGAACAACACCGTTTTGGAACAAAGCAAAGAAATATGCTTGAAAAACTTGTAAATGAGGGAGATAAAAAACCTCACTATTTTCAGTTTAGTGCCACACCCATACCAAGAACACAAGCTATGATAGAAACAGCACACATAGATGTAAGCCTCATAACATCTACCCCTTTTAAGAAAAACATAAAAAGTAAAGTTATAGGTAAACAAGATTTTAAAAGTTTACTATCTCACATAAAAAGTGAGTTGTCACAAAACCATCAAGTTTTACTTGTTTACCCACTTGTTGAAGAGAGTGAGGCCATAAAGTATCAAAGCATAGAAGAAGCAAGAGGGTATTGGGAAAAAAACTTTGAAGATGTTTATGTAACACATGGAAAAGATAAAGAAAAAGAGAGAGTTCTTTTAGAGTTTAGGGAAAAAGGGAAAATCCTCATAGCTACAACAGTTGTTGAAGTTGGTATAAGTTTACCAAGACTTAGCACAGTTGTGATAGTGGGTGCTGAAAGGTTAGGGCTCTCAACCCTACACCAACTAAGAGGAAGGGTTAGTAGAACAGGTTTGCAAGGGTATTGTTTTTTATATACAAATCAACCAAACTCAAAAAGACTTGAAGAGTTTGCAGTTACTCCAAGTGGTTTTGATATAGCAAATATGGACTTAAAATACAGAAAAAGTGGAGATTTACTAAAAGGGGTAAACCAAAGTGGAACACAGTTTGAGTTTGCAGATATGGCAGAAGATGAGCAGATAGTGTTAGAAGTTAGAAAAGATTTGTTACAATTGTAGTATGAAATGTATTAACATTTAGCTAACATAGATTAGATAAAATAATAAAAAAATGGAGAAATAATGTTTGGTAAAGTATGTTTGGCACTTGTTGTGCCATTTTATTTGTATGGACTTAGTTTAGATGAAGCTATCTCAACAGCTTTAAAAAACTCTGTTGAGTTGAAAAAAAGTTCACTCAATAAAGATGTGGCAAAAAATGATTTGAAAGAAAAGAGGTCCGCTAACTACGGTAGGGTAGATTTGTTGGCATCTTATACACACTATAATATTCCGCGAACACTAGCTCCGGTTGTACCATCTGGAACATCTCCCATAGATACAACGGAAGATTTGTTAAGTGTAGGGGTAAATTATAGTGTAGATATTTTTAACGGTTTTGCAGACATAAGTAGCATTAAAGCCTCTGAACTTCAAAAAAATATAGCAAAAAATCTAAATATTTTGACAAAAGAGCAAATAGTTTACAATGTTAAGACTTTTTATTTAAATATATTATCTTTAAAAGAGCAGGTAAAAGCTCAACAAAACTATGTTAATGCTTTAAAAAAATTAAATGATGATATATCTTACAAAGTTAAGTTGGGCAGACTCTCAAAGCTTGATGAGTTAAAATCTTTATCTGAATTAAATCATGCTATATCTAAGCTTTATGAGATAAAAACAAATGAAAAAAATATGAGAGAGAGTTTAGCTACACTGTTAATGATAGATGAGATTAAAGATGTAGAACCTTTATATGTAGATATGACTAAACAATATGCAGATATAAAAGATTATGAAGATGAGCTTTTAAAAACAAAAAGAGTTGAAGTAGATAGACTAAAAGTTGAACAACAAAAAGCACTAAGAGATAAGACAAAAAGTGTTTACTATCCAAAAGTAACTTTTAATGCAAACTATGTTCAAAATAGTGGTGAAAATGATGATGATAATAAAAATGCAGGTGATTACAACAGTGAAGATGTGTGGCAAGTTGGCGTGTCTTTAAAATGGAACATCTTTGATTTTGGTAAAAAACACTCTATGTTGCAAAAAAGTAAGATTGCATATTTACAAAGTAACTTGGATAAAGATAAAACAAAAAGGGAGTTGAAACAACTTTTAGTTGAGGCTTTAAACAAGATAGATTTAAATCGTGTTAAATATGAAAGTGCAAAAAGTGATGTTGAACTAACAAAAGAAACTCAAAAAATAGAGCAGATAAGATACGATAATGGTGTTTCTAAAATAGATGATTTACTTGTAGCAAAAGCGAAGTTTTTACTTGCTGAGAGTGCATTGATAGATGCAAAATACAAATATCAAAATGGGATTGATTATTTGAAATATATACTAGAAAAAGGTAGTAAATAATGGTAAAAAAAATTGTAGCATTTTTGGTTGTGGCTGGGGTTGTTGTAGTAGCTGGTAAAAAGCTTGTAACTGTAAAACAAGAGGTTGCAAATGCAAAAACACCTTTGATGTTAAACTACAATATTGAGGTACAACACATTACAAAAGATACTCTTAGTCAAAAAAGAGATTTTTTAGCAAGTGTTGAGAGTGGTAAAGAGATAAAAGTTGCAACAAAACTATCTGGCAACATAAAAAAAGTATATGTTAGTGAGTCTGATTTTGTAAAAAAAGGTGATATCCTTGTTAAAATAGATGATAGAAGTGTTTTAGCAAACTTAAAAACATTGAAAAAAAATCTACATGTACAAAATGAAGATATAAAATATTACGAAGATGTTTTAAAAAGAGATAAAAAACTTTTTGAAGCAAATGCTTTGTCAAAAGAGAAGTATGATGCTTCTGTTTTAAACCTTTTAAATAAAAAAGCACAAAGAGATGCTACAAAAGATAAGATTAACTCTTTGAAATCAGATATTTCTTATTTGACAATTAAAGCTCCGTTTGATGGTGTAGTTTCAAATATATTTCTACATGTAGGAGATTTGGCAGTTGCATCTAAACCAATTTTATCTCTAAACTCATTTGCAAAAAAAGTTACATTTACTTATGCTCCAACAAAACAGAGTATAAAGGTTGGAGATGAAGTTTTTTATGGTGGTGTAAAAGTTGGTAAGGTTAAAAAAATCTACCCAAATGCAAAAAACAACCTTTATGTTGCAGAGGTTTTACTAGAAAAAAATATAGATGCTAAAAGTGGTAGTTTTATATCGATAGCTGTTTCTACAAAAACAATCTCTGGTTGTAGTGTTTCTAACCAGTCGTTACTCTATACAAAAGATGCAACTTATGTGTTGGCATATAACAATCATAAGTTTGAAAAAGTGAAGGTAGATGTTTTACTAGAAGGTGATGATAAATCTATTATAGATAAATGTTTAGAACAAAGGGTTGCTGTTGCGAGTGAATCAAAACTTTCTGTTTTACCATTTTATGACAACCTTACTCTTGTAGGTGATGGTGATGAGTAACATAGAAAAACTTTTAAAAAAGCCGTATTTTATATACTCTTTTTTAACTCTATTTATATTTTTGGGGTTGATTGGGTACAACAAAATAGATAGAAAACTGTTTCCAGATTCTGCATACCCTCAAATCTCTGTTGTTGTAGTTCAAAATGGAGCATCTGCAAAAACTCTTGCTTCAAATGTTGCTGTTCCCATAGAGGAGGAACTTTATACTCTTGAAGATATAAGAAGAGTTTACTCTACTACCATAGATGAAGTAAGTATCATAAATGCAGAGTTTGAGTACTCAAAAGATTTAGACTCAGCTGCGAGTGATGTTACAAACTCTTTAAATAAAATCCGTTCATTTTTACCAAGCTCCATAAAAGAGCCACAAGTACATAAAATTTCTAGTGCATCTGCTCCTATTTTGGTAATAGCTGTTAGTCCAAAAGAAAAAACACAAGATTTAGAGAGCATAAGAGAGTTAGCTCAAACAGATATAAAACATAGTTTGTTAAAACTAAAAGGTGTGGCAAATGTAGATATTTTTGGTGGGTACCAAAAAGAGATACAAATCATTATAGATAAAAACAAACTTGATGAATATGGTCTTAACTTTACAAATGTTTTAGCAAAGATTCAAAAAAGTTCACAAGACTACACCATAGGTTTTATAACAAATGATAAAAATCGTTATCTTTTAAAAGCAAATGCAAAAAAAGACAAGCTGACTGATATTAAAAATATAAAAATAACACAAGATATATCTCTAAAAGATGTAGCAAAAGTTTATTTTGGACATTATGAAAATTCTGCTGGTTATTTTGGAAATGGTAAAGAGAGCATAGCTATTTCAGTGCAAAGAGCTTACAATGCAGATGTTATAAAAACCATAAATATAGTTGAAAAAGAGCTAGAAAAGATAAAACAAAAGTATCAAAACTTAGAGTTTGAGATAACAGATACACAAAAAGATACTATTTTATTGAGTACAGATAATATGTTCTCATCTTTGATGGATGCTATTGTTTTATCGACTATTGTTGTGTTTGTATTTTTGGGAAGTTTCAGACAGGTTTTGGTTATACTTTTTGCTATTCCAATAGTTTATCTAAGTACCATAGCTCTTATGTGGATTGTTGGAGTTGAGTTCAATGTTGTAACATTGACTGCTATTATATTAGCTCTTGGGTTATTGCTTGATGATACCGTCGTCGTCATGGAAAATATAGAACGGCACTATAAAGAGGGTAAAGAAGATATACATAGCTCAGTGTTTACAGGTACAAAAGAGATAATGTTCGCAGACCTCTCTGGTACTATAACAACTATGATTGCACTCTCCCCTATGTTATTTGTTGGTGGGTATCCACAAACAATTTTTCAACCACTAGTAGGTACACTTCTTCTTGCTTTGGTGGCATCGTATGTTGTATCTATTACAGCTGTTCCACTGCTTTCTTTGTGGTTACTAGCACTTGATAATCCATACCTTGAAAAAGCTGAAAACTTTTTTCATAAAATAACATCTTATGCAAATGGTTTGACACATGAGTTTTTTGAAAATGCTTTAAATTTTGCATTAAAAAGTAAAATGGTCGCTACATCTTATTTTATAGTACTTGTTTTACTGTTTGTTGTAAGTGTAAAAGGTGTTATGCCAACAGTTGGGCAAGAACTGATGCCTCCAATGGATACAGGTGGAGTAAAAATTTCAATAGTAACAGATTCAAACCTACCATTTGATGTTACAAAAAACATCTTAAAAGAGGCAAATGAGATTATAACTAGAAATGGAAAGCTTGATTATCTTTCATCTTCTATGGGTAGTGAAGCTGGTGTTTTAAGTATTGGAAGTGGTGGAGGAATAGACCATATTTCCATAACTGCTACTTATGTAAACAGATATGAAAGAGAAGATACAATCTGGGATATAGAAAGAAGACTTAGAAAAGAGCTTTCTCAAATACAACATGTAAAAAGTATAGATGTTGTTGATTATGGTGCGACAGCACTGGCAAGTTTAAGAGCAAATATAGATGTTACTTTATATGGTAAAAGTTTTAATGATTTGTTGGTATCAGCAGATAAAGTAAAAGATGCGATGCTTCACACAAAAGGTGTTGTAAGTGTTTCTCAAACTTGGCAAAATGATAAAATAGTATATAACTTAGATATAGATGAGCAAAAATTAAATTTTTATGGTTTAACGATGGATAGTGTAACATCACAACTACAACTTTTACTTCGTGGTAAATTTGTTGCAACTTTTCCACTTCAAAACAGTAAAGATTTGAATGTTCGTGTTTGGGTAGATGAGAGTTTTAGAGATAAACCTAAAAAGATTTTATCTACTCTTATAGATACTCCAAAAGGTAAAATACCTCTTGATGCCATAGCAACAATCTCTATGCAAAAAGAACCGAGTATGATAACAAGAGAGGGGCTAAACTATACTATAAATGTGTATGGTTTTAGAGAAAAATCGGCCATCTCTCATGTTATGTCAAGTTTTGAAGAGGAGTTTGGAGATACAACTTTACCATCTGGTGTAGAGATGGAACAAACTGGTGATATAAAACAGTTTAAAGCATCTGCTAGTCGTATGATAGGTGCTATTGGTTTTGCGGTTGTACTTATATTTTTTACTATTATTACCCTTTTTAATAGTATTAAAATCTCTTTAATGATAATTTTATCTATACCATTGACAATCATAGGTGCATCTTGGATGATGTTGTTTTTAAACTACCATACATCTATGCCTGCTATGATGGGGTTTATACTCCTCTCTGGAATTATAGTAAACAATGCGATTTTACTTATACATTTTGCACAAGAGAAGATGGTACAAGGACTTAGTAAAGTTGAAGCTATGAAAGAGAGTATAAAAATTAGAACAAGACCTATTTTAATGACAGCATTTGCCGTAGCTGCTGGTATGTGGCCAGTAGCACAGGGTACTGCCATAGGTTTAGAAAGACTTGCTCCACTTGGTGCAGTTGCTATTGGTGGGCTTATTGTTGGTACATTTTTAACTTTATTGTTTATACCTTTAATCTTTATATGGTTTGTAAAAGAGGAAAATATACAAAATAATGTATAATTTTAAAAATTTATGTTTAGGAATAAAAATGGAAAATTTAACAATTTGGCATAATCCAAAATGTTCTAAATCTCGTGTTGCTATGGAGATTATAAAATCTTCTGGTAGTGAGTGTAGAGTTGTGGAGTACTTAAAAGATACTCCAACAAAAGATGAGATAAAACAAGCACTTAAACTCCTAAATATCTCTGCAAGAGAGCTTATGAGAACAGGTGAAGAGGTATATAAAGAGCTAAATTTAGATGCTCAAATAGATGAGGAAAAACTCATAGAAGCTATGTATCAAAACCCAATTTTGATACAAAGGCCTATCATTTTTAAAAACGGCAAAGCTATTATAGGCAGACCAACATCTTTGGTTGAAGAGTTTATTGCTTAAAGTATCATATTTAAAAGGAAAAAAATGAAAAAAATTGTTTTAAGTTTAGTTGCAACAGCAGTTGTAAGTACAGGTGTAATGGCAGAAGGTTTTGATGTAAAAGATGTTGAGGTAAGTGCGAATGTTGCTATGACAAGTAACTATGTGTGGAGAGGTATGTCTCAAAATGGTAACTCTCCTGCTATTCAAGGTGGTATTGATTTAGCTTATGATAAATTTTATGCTGGAACTTGGGGTTCAAATGTAGATGTAAGTAGTGATAAAGATGGAAAGGCATCTATGGAGATGGATTTTTATGCTGGTTATGCAAATGATTATGAAGGTTTTGATTATGATGTAGGTTTTATACAGTATGCTTATCCAAATGCAGCAAAAGCTGCTAACTTTGCTGAGGCTTATGTAAGTTTGGCAAAAACTGTTGATAAAACTACTGTTAGTGTTACATACTCTTATGGTGTAAAAACTAACGATACTGACCCAGAAGATAACATTGAGTTAGGTGCTTCTGTTGAACTTCCAATGGATGTAACAGCAGACTTAGCTTATGGTATGTATAACAAAGACAACTACTACTCAGTAGGTGCTACAAAAGAGTATGATAAATATGCTGTAAATGTTGCATTTACAGGTATGGACTACGATGATAGTACAAAAGACAGTGAAAACAACCTAGTAGCTACTATATCTGCTAGTTTCTAATCTCACAGACTACTCCTTTGAGTAGTCTTTTTGTGATATAATCCACTTTATGTTACAAATTTATAAAAGTTTTTTCTACATAGCATCTATGTTATTCTTCATCTCAATCATATCGTTTGGTGCTATTCATCTTGCACCAAATAGTTTTTTTGCCTCTGGTGAGCTTAACCCAAATATGACACAAGAAGCTATCTCTCAACTAAAATCTGTTTATGGTTTAGATAAACCACTGTATCAACAATATTTTGACTGGCTATTTAGTATGTTTAGTTTAAATTTTGGCATATCTTTTGTAAGTGGTGAAGATGTTTTTGATGAGATTTCAAAAAGGTTACCCGTTACACTTTTTATAAATATAGTTTCTATGTTTTTTATATTTGTTTTTTCTATATATTTTGGTATAAAATCTGCACTAAATTATGCAAGCAAAAAAGATTTTTTAGCTAAACAATTTGCTGTTGTCTCTTTTTCTATGCCATCTTTTTATCTTGCTTTATTACTTATGTTATCTTTTAGCATAGAGTTAAAACTTTTCCCCATAGCAGGACTTCACTCCATAGACACAAAAGATGGGTTTGTATACTATTTAGATATGTTGTGGCATCTGTTTTTGCCTATATTTGTTATAGTTTTTACAGGTCTTGGAAGTATGATAGTTTATGTTCGCTCACTTACATTAGATATTTTGAAGAGTGATTATTACTATTTTGCTTTGAGTAGAGGTATATCTAAAAGAGATTTGTTAAGACTATATATATTGCCAAACCTTTTACCACCTATGATTACACTTCTAGGTCTTTCTTTGCCTGGGTTGATTGGTGGTAGTGTTATTTTGGAATCTATCTTTGGCATAGAGGGGATGGGGCAACTTTTCTATATGAGTGCTATGAGCAGAGACTATCCAGTCATAATGGGGATTTTAATGATAACATCATTTTTAACACTTGTTGGAAATATGTTGGCAGATTTGATTTTGTTGAGGTTAAATCCATATATAAAATATCAGTAACAAAGAGTTACTGATATTTTTTTAGTTAAACAACGCTTCAAGAGCATCAACACCATCTTTTGGTTGGCTAGATTGCTCACTTTCTTCTGTTGTTGTTCCACTCTCTACAAGTTCTATTTGCATACCTGTTAGCATAGAAGCTAGACGGATATTTATTCCACTTTTTCCTATGGCTTTGCTTTTTTGGTCTGCTGGTAGTGTGATGATTGCTTTTTCATCTTCACCTTTTTCATTTTTAACAATCTCTACATGTGAGATGATAGCAGGGCTCATAGTTCTAGATACAAAAAGTTCTGGTATGTTTGTGTACTCAACACAGTCTATATTTTCCCCTTGAAGTTCTTGGCTAACTGCATTTATACGAACACCTTTTACACCAACAGTTGCTCCAACAGCATCTATGTTTGGATGTGTACTCATAATCGCTATTTTTGCTCTTTGTCCAGGGATACGAGCTGCTTTGTGTATAACTACCATACCATCTGCTATCTCTGGAACTTCAAGTGCTAAAAGCTCTTCCAAAAATTTCGGGCTGGTTCTTGAAAGCTCAATTTGTATTCCGTTTATTTTGTCCATATTTACTTTACGAACAACAGCTTTTAAATGGTCACCTACTTTAAAACTTTCACCTTTTATACGGCTTTTCATAGGTAAAACAGCACGAACTTCATCTATCTCTATGTAAGTGTTGTTGTTACCATCAACTCTTGTAACACGACCAGTTACAATTGTTCCTATTTTAGATTTGTATTTGTTAAAAAGCTCATCTTCTATAAGTTTTTGTATGTGGTATTCTATCTCACGGTGAAGAGAAGAAGCTGCTGTTCTACCATACTCTTCTAAGTCATGAGGTATTTGTAGTTGGTCACCCAACTCAACTTGGTCATCATACTCTCTTGCTTCTGTTATAGTTATGTAAGCTGGTGCTAACTCTTCATCTTGTAGTTTTTCATCATCATCTGCTACAACTGTTATAGTTTGTATAATGTTTATAGTTTTTGTAGTATCATCAATTTGTGCTTCAAAAGCCAGATTTTGACCAATCACTCTTTTTGCAGTTTGAACAAAAGCATCTTTAAGTGCTTCTAAAACTTTTTGTGGGTTTAACCCTTTTTCATTTGCTATCGCTTCTGCTATATCTAAAATTTTTTCCATAATTGTATCCTGTTAGTAAATTAAGAAATCTGAACAATGGTAAGTACTTGGGGATTTCTTAAAATTGAAGTTAGAAATTATACTCAAAAGTGTATAAAATGTAGTTTAATCAGCTTTTTAGTAGAGTTTTTATATAATGCACAAAAAAAGTATGAGGATTAAATATGGAACTGAAATTTGCAAGAACAGATTTAGATGTAAAACCAAAAAAAGTTGAACTCTCTAAGATAGAGTCGGCATTAGAAAAAGAAGATAGTGTTATTTTTTACTTTGACAGAGAAAACTCTCATAAAGATTTACTTGAAATGCAAGATTATTTTGAAGCAAAAGGTAAAAGTTTTTATATGAGTGAAGTAAAATTTGGTTTAGCAGATAATGACTACATGTACCAAGTACATATAATGAACTAAAAAGAGAAACAGATGTCTAAAAAGTTATTTATCGAAACACTTGGTTGTGCTATGAACTCTCGCGATAGTGAGCATATTATTGCTGAGCTAAGTGAAAAAGAGGGGTATGAGGTAACAAGTGAGTTGGCTGAGGCCGATTTGATTTTGATAAATACTTGTTCTGTTAGGGAAAAACCTGTTTCAAAACTTTTTTCTGAGTTGGGTGTTTTTAACAAAAAGAAAAAAGATGGTGCGAAAATAGGTGTTTGTGGCTGTACTGCTTCACATCTTGGAGATGAGATTATAAAAAGAGCTCCTTATGTCAGTTTTGTTTTGGGTGCTAGAAATGTATCTAAAATTACAGAGGTTTTACACAAGCCAAAAGCTGTTGAGGTAGATATAAACTACGACGAAAGTCAGTTCGCTTTTAACGATTTTCGCTCATCACCTTATAAAGCTTACATAAATATCTCAATAGGTTGTGATAAAAAGTGTACTTTTTGTATAGTTCCAAAAACTCGTGGTGAAGAGGTTTCCATACCTACGGATTTGATTTTACAAGAGGCTTTGAGAGTTGTACAAAACGGAGCAAAAGAGATTTTTCTTTTAGGGCAAAATGTAAACAACTATGGTCGCCGTTTCTCCTCTGAACATGAAAAAGTAAACTTTACAGAGCTTTTGAGAAGATTATCTAAAATAGATGGTTTGGAAAGAATCAGATTTACATCTCCACACCCTTTTCATATGGATGATGAGTTCATAGAGGAGTTTGCCTCAAACCCAAAAATCTGTAAATCTATGCATATGCCACTACAAAGTGGAAGTACAAAAGTTTTAAAAGATATGAAAAGAGGCTACTCAAAAGAGTGGTTTTTAAACAGGGTTGAAAAACTAAGAAACAGTTGCCCAGATGTTACCATAAGTACAGACATTATAGTAGCTTTTCCAACTGAGACAAGGGAAGATTTTGAAGATACTCTTGATGTTATGAAAAAGGTAAAATTTGACCAGATTTTCTCTTTTAAATACTCTCCCCGTCCAGAGACTGAGGCTCAACATCTAACTATGGTAGATGCAGATGAAGCCTCTGCTAGACTTACGGAGTTACAGGAGTTACACACAAAACTTTTAGATGAGAAAAATGAAACTCATCTTGGTAAAGTTTATAATGTCTATTTTGAAGAGTTGAGCTCAAACTACTATGTTTCAGGTAGGAGTGATAACAACATAATCATAAAAGTAAAAGGTTCAGATGAGCTTTTAGGGCAGTTTAGAGATGTTAAGATAACATCTATTGGTAGAACTATTTTAACTGGTGAGTTGGTTGAGTAAAAAACTATTAAGAAAATTAGCTACTATTTTTGTACCTTTTGTAGGCTCTTTGCTCATAAGAGTTCTATCTTTGACTAACAAAAAAATCTTTCATGCACCACAAAAACTGTGTGATGAGCCGTTTATTATGGCTTGTTGGCACGGTGAACTTTTGATGATACCTTATGCTTACAAAAGGTACAGAAACCCTCCACATGCAAAACTTATAATCTCAGAACATTTTGATGGAAACCTTATAGCAAAGACTTTGGGTTTTTTTGGTTTTGAAGCTATTCGTGGTTCATCTACAAGGGGTGGAGTGAAGGCTCTCATAAGTGCCATAAAAGAGTTAAAATCAGGTTATGATTTGGGCATAACACCAGATGGACCAAAAGGTCCTAGACACGAGGTGGCAGATGGGATTGTAGTTATGGCTCAAAAAGCGGGGGTAAAGATAACTCTTGTAGAGATAAAGCCAACAAAGTTTTGGCAACTAAAATCTTGGGACAAATTTGTCATACCAAAACCTTTTGGTGAGATACACTACTACATAAGTGAGATGATAGATATATCCAAAATGGATATGCAAAGTGCAAAAAAAGTTATAAAAGAGGGGTTGTTAAAAAATGAACATTAAACTACCTTTTATAGCTTTTTTTACACTTGTTGTTATGGTTGTATTTTTTATGGTAAACCCATCTTATGAAAAGTCGTTGGAAGCAAAATTTTACTATGAGATAGGGGACTATAAAGAAGCATATACCCTCTCAAAAGAGGCTTTTGGGTTAGATGTTTACAACCGTATGGCTTCAACTATTATGACTCAGTCTCAGACATCTTTGAAGTTTGTAGAGTATGTTGAAGATGCTAAAAAATATATAGCACAGATAAATGAGATGGCAAAAAAAGATATTCTTGAAGACTCAGACAAGGCAAAGATAAAAACCATAACACAGATAATGCTTATGAGATACAAAAAGTTGGCACCTAGTGTTATAACAGATAAAAAACTTGTAGAAGATACAAAAAACTACTATTTAAAGTTTGAGAAATTACTTGAAAAAATCAATCAATAAACATAGACTTAGTTTTTTAGACTACCTTAGTGATGTTCGTGGCTATTCAGACTTGACACTAAAAAGTTATGATGAGAGTTTACAAGAGGCTTTTGAATATATAGATATCTACACAGAAAACTCTGTGACTGTTTTTGAACTTATGCCATATAGGGTTTTTTTGAAAGATTTAAAATCAACAACAAAAAGTAAAAAACTAAGTGCTGTTCGCTCTTTTGTAAACTACTTAAATGACAACAAGCTTATGAGAGTTGTTTTAAAATCTGATGATAGTATTAAAGTTTCAAAAACTCTTCCAAAACCTATAAAACATGAATTGATTGTAGAGGCTTTACAAAAAGCATCTTTACAAGAGAGTGTTGTTGTAGTGTTGCTTTACACTCTTGGTCTTCGTATATCTGAGCTTTCTAATATAAAGTTAGAAGATATATCTTCTGAATGGATAAGAGTTGTTGGTAAAGGTTCAAAAACAAGAGATGTTCCACTTTTAAAAGATGTAAAAGAGTTAGTTGAGAAATATATAGAAAGTTATGGGGTAAAAAAATTTCTTTTTGAAAAAGATGGCGAAAAATTAAGCGAAAATAGTTTAAGATATATGGTAAATAAAGTGTTTGACAAAATAGCTGTAAAAGTAACACCACACCAACTAAGACACTCTTATGCTACATCTTTGTTAAATGGTGGTGCACCCATCTCAGATGTGAGTGAGCTTTTGGGACATAAAAGTTTGTCAACAACACAAATATACACTAAACTAGGAAGTGCTTTGATAAGAAAAAACTATAACAATGCACATCCTCTTTGTGGGGTAGGTAAGTAGTGTTAGATAAGATTTTTCAATATTTATACAATAAAATATTTGTAACAATAGTAGTAAATGACACTTTTTCTACCGTACATGTAGAGGTTGTTTCACATAAAGGTAGTGTTCAAGATAGTGCTACAAAGGAGTTTGAAACAACATCTTTAAGTGATGATATGTATGACTACATAGAACATTATACAGAACAATCACCGTATTATTATATTAGTGTTTTGGATTATAGTCTTTCACAGGGGGCTGTTCCTACATGTAGAGTAGATGATTTTTCACTCTATACAGATTTGCTATCTTTAAAACACAAATGTTTTAAAGATAGTTGGGCATTTTTTACAACTAAACAAAATATAAAAGAGATAGAAAAAAATTATGAAGATATAGGTGTAGATTTTATATTTTCCCCATTTCTTGTACTCTCCCATTTTTTTAAAGATAAGTTAGATGAAAAAAACTCTATGTTTGTCTTTGTGCAAGAAGATGCAGTTTCTATTTGTGTTTTTTCACACTCTGAGCTTTTATATGCTACACATAAGAAGATAGTAAAAAATCATCATGAGGAAGAAGATGAACTTGTGATGGAAGATGATATGCTAGATATGGATGATGATGCCATAGAACTAGATAGTATAGATTTAGATGATGTAGATATTGATGATGCCATAGGTGGGTCGTTGGATGATTTTGGAGATATAGAAGATTTAGACTCTTTGGATGAGATAGAAGATTTTTCAGATTCAAAAGATTTGGAAGAGGAGCTAGAAGATGAGTATGAAGAGGCAAATGAAGAAGATGAAAAAGATAAAGACGATGAGGAAGATGAACCAGTAGATAGTAAAGATTATGATGTCTTTTTGATTATTCAAAATGCTATGGAACATTTTTATAAAGATGATATTTATAAGAGTGAGTTTGTTGAAAAAATCTATGTGGCAGATAGTATAGGTTTAGATGATGATTTGAAAAAGTATTTAGAAGATGAGATGTTTGTAAGTGCATACATAAGAAAAGCAGACCTTTTGGCAGAGGTTTTAGATATTACAAAAATGGAGCTTGATTTATGAGTTATAGTTACATTAAACCTAGAAAAAAAAGTGCTATAACTGTTGAGTTAAAATTTGTTTTTGTATTTTTTGGTGTGACTATTTTTATGTTGTTTAGTGTTTATGGTTTTTTATCTTTTAAGGGGTACCGTTTTTCAAAAGAGAGTGAAAGGATAATCTCTAAACAAAAACATTTAGAGAACTCTATATCTAAAATGAAAGAGCAAATAGCTTTTATAGAGAAAGAATCTATGGTTGCGGAGCAGATACATACAAAAAACTCTGTACTAAAAGATTCTATCTCAAATCTTTTTGACCTCATACCACAAAGGATAACTCTCTCGGAGGCAAAACTTTTGAAAAATGGGCTTATACTCTACGGTATTACCCCTACAAAAGATGTGTATAATTTTATGCTTCAAGCACCACTTAGGTCTATTTTTACAAAAACTTACAGTAGTTTTTACCCAGAAAAAAATGGTTGGTTGAGGTTTGTTTCTACAAACTATGTTGAGGTAGAAAACGATATGTTTGTGGAGGAAAATACAGATGAAAATTAAGATATCAAGACCAAATATTTTTCTCATAGCTATCTCTACATTTTTACTTATATTTGTAGTTTTGTTCTCTTTTTTAGTTCTTATACCAAAGGGAAAAGAGTATAGAGTACAAAGGTTAGATGTAAAAAAATTAAACTCTGAATTAAGACAGTATCAAGATTATAATGATGAGATTTTATCAAAGTTAAAAGAGTTACAAAAGAAAAACAGACATACAATTACAGCTTTTGAAAATATATTTAACCCAGATAGGTTTGAAAAGCAGAACAAAAAATACTTTTTATCTTTAAAACTTTCTAAGATACAAAGAACAAAAAAATATGAAGAGTCATTTGATACTTATGAGGTAAATACAACCTCAAAGATAAGCTCCCCCGAGAGTTTTTATAACTTTTTAGATAGCATAAACAAAAGTGACTGGATAATCTCTGTAAATTTTCCCATCCATTTTAAAAGAGACAAAGATGTCATAAGTTCATCTTTTACTATGAAGGTTTATGTTGTATCCAAAGATACAAAAAAGATAAAGTAATGCCTAAGGGTGAGGCACTTTAAGTGTAGAGTTTAGACTCCATCCTATGGCAACCATAAGAACCATTACACCCTCAGCAGGTATAAATCCATAAGTGTTACCAAGATACACCAACCATAAAAGTATGGCACCAAGTGGTGTTGGAACCCCTGTAAAAAATTTCTCAACCTCTCCTGCATCTGCATTTATGTTAAACTGTATGAGTCTTCTAAGTCCAGATATAACATAGTAAATACTAAAAGCACCAGCAACTATTATCATAGTTCCTTCTAAACTTTGAGAGTAAACTGCTTGAAATATAAGAAAAGTTGGAACAAGAACAAAACTTAAAAAGTCTGCAAAACTATCAAGCTGGATACCAAACTCATTTGAGAGATTGTATTTTCTGGCGATTTTCCCATCAAAAATATCAAAAGCACCACCAATCCAAGCTAAAATGATAGCCACAAAAAAGTTGTTTTGAGTTATAAAGTAAGTAGCAAGGAGACCTGCTGTTATGTTTACGAAAGTAAATAAGTTTGCTAAATTGAAGTGTGAAGAGGGTGTGTAGAGAAATTTCATCTAATACCTTTTTTGTGTAATTATATCAAAAAAATGAAAATGTTTAAAATTGAAATTGATAAACAATATCATTAAGCGGTATATAAGTTGATATTGTTTATCATTTCCGAAACAATTCAATCGTAAAGAGGAATAATGAAAACATTATTTGAATGTAACATAGATGATAAGGTAAGAGTTAAAAAGATAAATGCTCCCAAAGAGCTAAAACAGAGACTTATCTCTTTTGGTGTTATCAAGGGTGCTATTATAGAGATATTGACACAAGCACCAGCAAAAAAAACTATTGAGATAAAAGTTTCAAAAATGAGGATAGGATTAAGAGGAGAAGAAGCTAAAATGATAGAGGTAGAAAAGATATGAATACAAATAAAACTTGCCCCATAACAGCAAAACATATAAAAGTAGCACTTGTTGGGCAACCAAATGTTGGGAAGAGTATGCTCATAAATTCTGTGAGTAATGCACACCTACATGTAGGGAACTTCTCAGGTGTAACAGTAGATAAAACAGAGGTTTTGTTTGATTATGACAGCTACCACTTTACAGTTGTTGATTTACCAGGGACTTATGCTTTTACAGACTATACCATAGAGGAGAGGGTTACACACAACTACCTTTGTCAAGAGGATTATGACATCATCATCAATGTTGTGGACTCCACAAACCTTGAAAAAAATCTTCAACTAACTTCTGAACTTTTAACTATGAACAAAAAGATAGTTTTAGCACTAAATATGAGTGATGAAGCAAAAAAAGAGGGTATAGAAGTAGATGAAGTTTATATGTCTGAACTCATAGGTGTTCCGTGTGTAAAAGTCTCAGCAGTTACAAAAGAAGGGATAGATGAGCTTATACAAACTGTTATAGATAAATATGAAAGTACTAAAAATGAAGTAAAACTTGTTTTTAGTGAAGCAGTTGAAGAGGAGATAGCAAACATAGTTTCATTTTTAGAAAAGCATAATTATCAATCGAAAAACAATTATAGAAATGTTGCTATAAATCTTTTAAAAAATAATCAAAACACTTACCAAAAAATCTCAAAAAACCCTATCTGGACAGAGTTACAACCAATAGTTGTAGAGGCTATTCGCCATATAGAACTTCATCATGACAGTGATGACATAAAAGAGGCTTTTGCGGAGGAGTTTGCATCTTTTAACAGAGGTGTTTTAGCTGAGGTTGTAAAACAAGAGCAGGTAGAAGATGAAAAAACACTTACAGAGAAGATAGATGATGTCCTAATCCACCCAATTTTTGGGATACCTATATTTTTGTTTTTTATGTGGAGTTTGTTTCAGCTAACATTTGAGCTTGGGGCTATCCCTATGGAGTACATAGATGGCTTTTTTGGTTGGTTTGGTGATGTTGTAGGTTCTACTATACAAAATGACGATATCCGCTCCCTTGTTGTAGATGGGATTATAGCTGGTGTTGGTGCTGTTGTTTTGTTTGTGCCAAATATTATCATACTTTTTATAGGTATAGCACTTTTAGAAAGCACAGGTTATATGAGTAGGGTTGCATTTTTACTAGATGGTTTTTTTCATAAATTTGGTTTGCATGGACAAAGTTTCATCCCTCTTGTAACTGGTTTTGGGTGTTCCATACCAGCTTATATGAGTGCGAGGATTTTAAAAAATGACAGAGATAGACTGCTTACACTTTTTATCATAGGTTTTATGAGTTGTGGAGCGAGACTCCCTGTTTATGTGTTGTTTGCCGGAGCATTTTTTACACCAGATATGGCTGGAAATGTGTTGTTTGCTATCTACATAACTGGTGCTATGATGGGGCTTGTAGCTGCAAAAGTGTTAAAACTGACAGCTTTTAAAGGTGTAGATGAGCCGTTTGTTATGGAGATGCCAAAATACCGTTTGCCATCTGCCAAACTTATCTGGCACACTGTTTTGACAAAAACACTTATGTATCTTAAAAAAGCGGGAACTTTTATAGCAGGGGCTTCTATGCTTGTGTGGTTTTTAAGCACATACCCTAAAAATATGGAGCTAGAAAAAGAGTATGCTACAAAGATAGAAAATGTAAAAAGTGAAGAAAAAAAGGTAGAGTTGGCAAATGAGTTGGAGAGTTTAAAGCTTGAACAAAGTTATCTTGGGACTATTGGAAAGTTTAGTGAGCCACTTTTTGAGCCACTTGGTTTTGACTGGAAGATGAGTGTGGCACTTCAAGCAGGTCTTGCTGCCAAAGAGGTTGTTGTTTCAACTCTTGGTGTTTTGTACGCTATGGGTAGTGATGTAGATGAACAAAATAACTCACTTATGAATGCTATAAGTAAAAATATATCTTTTGCATCTGCGATTAGTTTTATAGTTGTGATTATGATTTATCTGCCTTGTTTGGCAGCTTCTATTGTGTTTACAAGAGAAGCTGGTGGGGTTAAATACTTTTGGTATCTACTCGCTTTTACATCTGTAACTGCTTATGTGATGGCATTTTTGGCTTACAAAATTGCATCTCTATTTTAAACAATCAGCCTTTTTTTAGGCTGATTATTTTAGTTTAATCCAAATATGTTTGTTGTTTGAACCATCATTAAAACTTTCTTCTTCTATCTCTATATAGTTTAGAGCTTTTACTAACTGACCTATCTTTTCATAACCATAAGTTCGTGTGTCAAATTCTGGATTTGTTTTTTTAATGTGGATTGTAACTTGTGTAAGTCTTGCAAAACCATTCTCATTTGAAACAGCACTTATGGCATTTGCAAAAATAGTTTTTAGTTTTTTGTCATTTTTTATACTTTTTGTAGGTTTGTTTATGTAGTCTCTTAGGTTTTCTGTAAAAATAAATTCATCACAAGCAGATATAAAAGCTTCTGGTGTTTTTTTCTCTCCAAAACCATAAACAAACAGACCGTTTTCCCTTATCCTTGTAGATAGCCTTGTAAAGTCACTATCAGATGAGATTATGCAAAAACCATCTATATTGTTTTCGTGTAAAATATCCATAGCATCTATGATGAGAGATGAATCTGTGGAGTTTTTTCCACTTGTGTAGCTAAACTGTTGTATGGGTTGAATTGCATACTTATGTAGGTGTTCTTTCCATTGTTTTAGTCTATCTGTTGTCCAATCTCCATAAGCTCTTTTTATATTTGCTGTACCATATTTTGCTATCTCTTTTAAAAGGTTTGAGATGATAGATGCCTGAGCATTATCTGAGTCTATGAGTACTGCTAGTTTTAAATCTCTTTTTATATTTTCTTCCATTGGTTACCTTTTTATAGATTAGTTTTTAGATTTTAGCATAATTAAAAAAAGATTTAGTAAAATTCTATTACATAATATGAGGTATGAATATGATAAAAAAGATAGTTTTAGGTGGTGGTTGTTTTTGGTGTGTTGAAGCAGTTTTTCAAAAGGTTAGGGGAGTTGTCTCTGTTGTGAGTGGTTATGCTGGTGGTAAAAGAGAAAACCCAACTTATGAGCAGATATGCTCAGGAGCAACAGGTCATGCGGAGGTTGTTGAGGTGAGTTATGATGAAGAGAAAATCTCTTTAAGTGAGCTTTTAGATATATTTTTTGCTATTCATAACCCAACAACACTAAACCAACAAGGTGCAGACAAAGGAACACAGTACAGGTCTGTTGTGTATTATGCAGATGAAGATGAAAAAAAAGTTATACAAAACTCCATAAATAAACATCAAAAAGAGTTTAAAGATAAAATAGTAACAGAAGTTTCAGCTCTACCAACATTTTACAAAGCGGAACAGTACCACCAAAACTACTACGAGCAAAACCCTTCACAAGGCTACTGTCAAGTTGTCATAGCTCCAAAGCTTCAAAAGTTTATGGTGGAGTTTAGTGAGTTGGTAAATAATAGCCAGAGGGGTGATTAAATCCCTCTTTTTTGATTAGTGCAATAATGGTGCAAAAACCATTAAAACTAAAAAGGCTATTATTAATTTAAAGAACAAGATGTGTCTCCTTGTTAGAGTTCCTAATCCCGCACCAAACACCCACATAGACAAAAAAAAAGGGTTAAGACAAAAGTCCTAACCCTTTTTAACTCATATAAAACTTGATAATCAGTCAAGTTTATAAGAGACAACATCTTGTTTTCAAGTGAATTATACTACAAAAACATAGTAAAATCAAATTTTTAATTTTCTTATTTTATTTTTTACTATCTATGAAATTTCCAAATGTTGTTTTTAAAGAGCCTATATTTTTTGTAATAGACTTGGTTATTTTAGAGGTTGATATAGCTTTTTGAAATTGTTGTATTGTTTGTATTAATTCTGATATTTCTGAATTTATATTGTATGGATGAATGCCAACTTGTTCAGTTAGTATTATCGCATTTTGAGATGATACTAAAATATTTGATGATTCATCATCGAGTATAGTTGAGCCATATTGTTTGACTTTCTTCATAAGTTCAATTTTTTCTTTTTTGTATTTGTACTCTTGATTGTATCTATATTCAACATATTTAATAATATTTTCTTCCTTTTTATCTTTTAAAATAGATATTGTTTGTTGAAATTTTCTTTTGGATGTTTCAAGATTTGCTTCTGCAATCAATATAGATTTTTGCATAATATTTTTTATGGCATTATCAATGTTGTCTATCTCTTCTTTTAATATTTTAGAGGATTGGATTAGTTTTGATAGATATACATAACTATATTGTGACCCTATAATACTACCAACAAGCCCACCAACTACACCAGCCGCAGGCATCCAAATCAGTCCCCCTATCATAAGTAGTTTCGAACCTACTAACCCACCTAATATTCTAGTACTACTTTCTTTGAGTGTTTCACTGATAGCATTTTCAATATTTGTTTTATTTTGTAATAATGAAAAGATATTTTTACCAGATACAATAGCTACGGTGATTAGTGGTATTTCATAGTCGAGTATCTCATTGGCATTTTCTAAGTTGTTAATAGTTAGTTGTGTTATTTCATCATTTCTAATACCCTCAATTGAAAAAACTTTATCGTTATTAATGAAAAATTCACCTAATTCCTCATTTACAAAAACAGGTATATCTGGATATTTTTCAAAGTGTGCATTTACAAGAGATTCACTTTCTCCACACTTTACCTGAAATTTTTCTCCATTAACTATGAGGTCATAACCTGCTTGATTAGAAAGTTCTGGAAATTCTACTTCATAACCTTGTGATTGTAATTGTTGAGCAATTAGTCTCTCTGCAACATAGCCCTTTAATTGACTAATATTTCCTACATTTTCAATATTTATTGTTTCTGAGAAATAAGCAAGACTAAACATATCGGCTATATTGTCTTTTCTTGCAAAATCAATAGACTCAATTACAAGTGGGTCAATACGACTCATATCATAGATTAGGTCACCAATTGTTAAAGATGTGATTGAAAAAGTTGTTTCTTTAATATATTTTTTATTGATGATAGATTCTAATCTATCATTAAGTGATGTTTCTACGAGAGGTTTGTTTAAAAATTTCATTGAATTATCACAAGTTGCTATTGTTGATGATGGTATGTTAGTTAAATTAAATATTGATTGTTTTTCAAATGTGATATTTTTTAAGCCAAGTATTTTTTCGTGTAGTTTTTTTGTTTCATATTTATCTGCTTTTTCTATTTTTGAAACAAGTTGATTGTAACTATTAATGTGGCTTTCACTATCGCATAGATAATTTTCCGATTTTACAGATAAAATACTGATTAGTGTAACAATTATAGGTGAAAGTTTATTTCGTATAGATTTATCAGATTTTTTATTTAGTACATAAAATAAGACACTAATTGTTCCAAATAGGAAAAACGGATTTGCTAGTACAGCCATAGCAGATGTTAGTCCAATATATCCAGAAAAAGGGATGCTAACACCTATTAATCCAGCCATTGAAGCTAATGCACTTGTTGCAAATGTATATGCTGAAAAACCTGCAACACTTATGGTTGTAGCAAATGCAGTACTAAATGTTCCAGTTGCTATTGCTTTTAAAACAATCTCTTTTGATAATTTATCAACTTTTAATTCTTCTTTTAGTTTATCTTTTTGTTCTTGTGGCATTTTTTCAATTGTTTCAAAAATATTTTGAGCAATTTTTTCTTTTTCATCATTGTCTTTTTCATTAAATTGTTTTGACATATCATTAAATAGTTCTTTAAATATATAACTAATCATCTCTTCAAGTGTTGTTCCCTGAAATGATTTGTCATTATTTTTTAAAACTTCAATAGAGTTTTGTTCTATTTTTAAACCAATCTGTTCCATAGAGTATATATTTAATGTTTTTGGGAGTTTGATATTAAAGTAAGAAGATAGTTGCATTATGAGCATAGTTCTTAATTCATTTATATCATACTGTTTTAGTTCATTTTTTGTATATTCTAAAATTTGTTGAAATTCATCATTATTTTCTTTATTGACTATATTATCATATAAATCAAAACTTTTATATTTTATTATATTTGTGATTGTTGAGTTGTTCCACATAGAAATAAAATTTGCCAATACCTCTTTATCTGCTGAGTAAAGTCCCAATATAAATTTTGAATGCATTAATTACCTTTTTTTAACATTATCGTCTAAAAACATACAGGTTACAACAAAAAATCTGTAAGATAATTAACTCTTCTTAGCCCACCTATAAAAAAACCGTGCGGGTTGTAGGTTTTTGTCTATCTCTTTTTTGTTTTGTATCTCATCTTTTAGGAGTTTTGCGAGGTATGGGGCTAAGACAAAGCCGTAGCCTCCGTTTCCGTTTATCATATACAAGTTTTTGTAGTAAGTGTAGTCTGTGTAGTTTGGTTTTTTTGTTTTAAATTTTATGTTTTTTGTAAGTGTTTGGGCTGAGTTTACAACTTTTCCAAGTAGTGGTATGTAGTCAAATGAACCAGAGCGAAGTCCTGTGTAGTTTTTGACAATCTCAACATCTTTTAGAGTTATGGTTTTGTTTGCTTTTTCTAAAAGCTCTTTTTGTCCATCTGCCAAGTTGTAAGGCTCTTTTGATGTTTGTGGGTGGTAGTGGACATTGTGTGTTGCTCCTATGGAGATTATGCCATCTTTTGTTTTAGATATGGAAACATTTTGGTGTAAAAAGTTTTCTAACTTTGTAGAGGTTTTTATATCTATCCTATGCCCCCAGATACCGCGGAGTTTTATATGCTCTTCATCTAAAATATATTTGTAAGCACCAGTTGCTAAAACAACTTTTTTGGCTTTAAACTCATCATCTATCTGCACATACTCATCAAAAAAAGTTAGTTTTTTTACTTCGTGTTTTTTAAACTCTGCGTTTTTTGCCAGCTCTTTACACACACCTTTGGCATCTACAACCAAAGAGTGTATGGAGATAAACTCTCTGTTTTGTATGTTTAGGTTTTGTAGTGTTTTTTCATCTACATGTAGAAGTGGTAAAGTTGTGTGTTGTTTGTAAAACGAAAGAATCTCATCATCTTTTTCATCTTTTGCTATGTGTATGAGTGGGGCTTTGGTTGTGAAAGTGTCAAAGTGTTTTTGGTAAAACTCAAAGCTGTATAAAAAAGCTACATGTAGAAGCTCTTTTAACTCACCTGCTTTTGAAAATTTTGGAGATACAAAAGCCCCGGCAGCTCCACTCCCTCCATCTGCTATGCCATCTTTATCAAGCAGTAAAACTTTTTTGTCTCTAAACTCGTAGGCAACACTACAACCGTTTATACCCGCACCAATTATCGCTATATCGAACATTTTGTATCTACTATCTTTGCTACAAACAAGTCAGATGTAACATTTAGCGATGTTCTACACATATCTAAAATTCTATCTACGGCAACTATGAGGGCTATATACTCAACT
>CAYNVR010000002.1:0-25665 GCA_964400715.1 uncultured Sulfurimonas sp. | reverse complement strand
ACTCACACTCATAACATCACCAAGTACAATGAGTATGATAGATGGTGGTATAATCTGCCCCAAAGTTCCGCTCGAAGCGATAGTTCCAGAAGCGAGTGATTTGTCATACCCAGCATTTATCATAAGTGGCAAGGTTATAACACTCATCATAACCACACTCGCAGATACTATCCCCGTAGAAGCAGCCAAGATAGCTCCAACCAAAACCACACTTACACCAAGCCCACCACGAACACCTTTAAAAAGTGAACTCATAGAGAGTAAAAGTTTTTCAGCCATACCAGATTTTTCCAAAATAAGCCCCATGGCTATGAAAAGTGGCACAGCCATAAGAGTTGTGTTTGTCATTATCCCATAGATACGAAATGGCAGTATGTTAAAAACATCAAGCCCAACATCTGGGATAAAAAAAGCAAACATCATAGCTACCCCACCAAAAGCAAATGCAACAGGGATACCCAAAAGAAGTAGTAAAAGTGCTACAACAAACATCACCAAAGCTATCATAAACTACTCCATTTTTTAAAACTTTTTCTTAACTCCAACACAGCTTCAAATATAACAAAAACAAAAGCGAGTGGCATAAGAGATTTTACAACCCATCTGTAAGGAAGTCCGCCTGGGTCACTTGAAGCTTCGTTTTGCACAAAACTAAGCTCTGTAAAATGAAACCCCATATAAACTACAAGTAAAGAGAGTGGTAACACAAACAAAACTATGGCTACCATATCTATGAGAGTTTGAGTCTTTTTTGAAAACTTGTCGTAGAGTATATCTACCCTTACATGTGAGTTATGTCTAAAAGTAAAAGCTATACTAAAAAGTATAACAACATCAAACAGATGCCATTGTAACTCTTGTATGGCTGTTGAGCCGTTTGAGAAAAGGTATCTGTTTGTCGCATCAAAGATTATCAAAACAACCAACAACACAAATGAAAAAGCTGTTACATACTTCATAAAAACCTCTTATATAAAGTTTGGAGCATCGTTGGCAAACAATATGATATCGCCAGATTGTGTAACATTTGCCAACAAATCTGTAAGTGTAGATTTGTCTTCAAGCATAATTTTTTGTTTTACATGTAGATGTTTGTCAAACAGTTTTGCATTTAGTGAACCAGTAACTATTGCTATGTCAAAAGTTTTGTTTATGGCATCTATAAGTTTTAAGTTAAGCTCATCTGTACTCTCAACAAGACCCGGAGTTACTATCACTTTTCTTCCACTGTGAAGTGAACAAAGTCTAATCCCCTCCAACATACCATCTATGTTTCCGTTGTAACCATCATCAAGTATTATCTTTCCACCAGCAACTATCTTTTGAAGTCTATGCTCAACTGGTGTAAGGTTTGCTACACTCTGTTTTAGTTCATCATCACTAAACCCAAAACTTTTTGCTATCTCAACTGCTACGGCTATGTTCATAGCTTGAAATGAACCAAGTATATCTGTTTTTAAATGTAAACTTTTGCCATCTAAAACAAGGTCAAACTCTGTTTTGTCAAGTGTTGCTTTTACATTTTCTATGTTATCTCCAAAAAACTTCACTTTTTCATGTGGCTCGTTAGTTACAGATGTATGTATGAAAGCTTGTTGTAGTTTTGGTGATTGCATAATGGCAAGTTTTGTAGCTATGATGTTGTCAAGCGATTTAAAATACTCTATATGAGCCTCACCAACACGACCAACAACAACTTTTTGCGGTTCTATGAAAGTAGTTATGTCATATATATCGTTCATCTCTCTCGCACCAGCTTCACAAACATATACTTCTACATCTTCTTTTAAGTTGTTGTTTATGTCTGCTACTATCCCTGCAAGTGTATTTACACTTCTTGGTGTTGCATAAACATTGAACTTTTTAGAAAGTATCTCAGCTGTAAAGTTTTTTATGCTTGTTTTTCCATAGCTCCCTGTTATACAAACTATTTGTAAGTTTTTCATACTCTCTAACTTTTTCTTTGCCTCTTTTTTATAGGTAGCAAATAAAAATTTCTCTATGACAACACTACCTATGTAAGCCATGGTAAGTGGCATAAACACACCATAGATTTGGCAACTGCCCTTTATGGCACATATCATATCTTGAAAAAGTGTCAAAGAAACAAGTAAAATCAAAAACCTTTTTACCCTCCAAGTCAAAACCAACTTTTTGTCTAACTTTTTATGCCACACAAACATAGCTGGTAAGATAGCGAAAGTGTAAAAAATGATAAAAAATTTACCAGTTGTGTAGTAGGCTATAAACGGTATAAAAAAGTAAAAAAGGTGCCAAAGTGGTTTGTGATGTTTTGTAACAATACGAGATATTTTGTAGTCATACCATTGTAGGTTTGTTATGAGATACCACCCCAAAGTTGTAACAAACAGTACATGTACAACAAAACTAGCCAATGCTTCATAATTTTCCAAAAAAACTCCTTACCTTTTTAAAGTAGCCAAAAAAGTTTCTTCTATCTTTTTAGCTATATCTTTTCCATTTTTCATAAAAAAGTAGTGTTCACCCTCATAAACCTCAAACTTAGAGTTTTGTATGAGAGATGCTATCTTTTCACCTGAACTAAGTGGTGTGGCTGTATCATCTTTACCCCAACAAACAAGGGCATCGCCACCATAGTTCTTAAACTCGTTTGAAAAGTCTTCATCTACAACATTTTTAAAAGTTTCATACATAGGCTGAGTCAACTCTTTTGCATCTTCTGCTACAAAGAGTGAGCGAAACTTTGTTAAACCAAACATTTTTAAAAGTTTGAAAACCGCTATTTTTGATTTTACTTTTAAAGATTTTGGCACAACTATACCAGCACTAGAAAGCAAAACCAAAACTTTTGGTTCAAGCAAAGTTGCCACTTTTCCACCAAAAGAGTGCCCAACTACAATATCTTTTGAACCATTTACATGTATGAGCAAAAGCTCCACTATCCTAGCTACATCTGCTGTTGTTAAAGGTGTGCTACATGTACTATTTCCAAACCCTGGTAAATCTATATAAATATGTCTAAAACCTGTCATAAATGGTGAAAAAGTTTGTTTCATTAGGTTTTTGTTAGAACCCCAACCATGTAAGATGATAACATCTACTTTCTCTTGTGGGTTTAGTATCTCATAACTTATGTCAAATGTATGCTGGTTGTAAAATATAGACTTTTTTGCCATTATTTACCTTTTGCTTTTGAGATTGAGTGGATATAATCGTAGCTTACCTTTGCCCTTTGTTTATGTGGTAAAGAGTTGCTAACCCCCTCAACCAAACCTTTAAAATCTTCAAAAAGGTAGTTTGCCATAGAACCAGGTATGGGGTTTATCTCGTTTAGATAAACCTCACCATCTACAACAAAAAAATCACATCTAATGATAGCACCCTCAAAAAGTCCATCATATATTTTTGTAAAGTTCTCTTTTAATCTGTTTATAGTTTGTTCATCTAACTCAGCAGATAAAACCTGCTCACTCCTTGAAAAGTCCATGTACTTCTTCTCAAAATCCAAAAACTCACCTTTTTGTGGTTCTTCAACTATGGAAAAAACTATCTTGCCATCTACTTTCGCACCAGCTAAGTTGTACTCTTTTACACCATCTATAAACTTCTCAACCAAAACATTTTCATCAAATTCAAACGCAACATCAAGAGCATAATCCAGCTCAGACTCATCTTTTACCACACTCACACCTATGGAACTTCCCAAAGAAGCTGGTTTTATGATGATTGGGTATGGAAGAGTTATGTTTGTGTACTCTTTTTGATTCAAAATCTCATACTCGACAGATTTTATATTTTTAGCATCACAAAGCCATTTTGTGTACCTTTTATCAAACGAAAAAACACTAGCCTCAGTTCTTGGACCTATATATTTTATGGAAAAAAAATCAAGCAAAGATGAGATAGTCCCATCTTCACCATCTCCACCATGTATGAGGTTTAAAACCATCTCACCATAAGTTGTAGAACCAAACATACCTTTTTTTACAAACCCACCACTTTCAAGTGTGAGTTTTGCCATCTTTTTGTACTCACCACGACTAAAAGTTATAGCTTTCATCTTGTCTGTATCTATAAGATAAAAACTATGGTCTTGGTCACAAAATATAAAATTCAAATCAAAACCAGACAGTTTCTCTTTAAGTGTTATAGCACTTACAACACTTATCTCATGCTCAAAACTTGCTCCACCAAATAGTATATTTAACTTCAAATTTTTTCCTTATTTTAAAAATATCTCTTTGTACTTCTCTTCGTCCCAACCAACTATGACTTTACCATCATACTCTATAACAGGTCTTTTAAAAAGCATATTTTCCTTACAAAGCCACTCCCTCTTACCATTATCATCTAGGTTTAACTCTTTTAGCTTTAAAGTTCTGTACTTTGTACCTTTGTTGTTAAAAAGTATATTTATATCTACTTGTTTGCTCCACTCATCTACTTTTTCACAACCAACAGATGTTTTTTTAAAATCTATAAACTCAACCTCTATACCATTTTCTTTAAAAAATTTTCTACCATTTCTAACACTACCACATGTAGGTATTCCATAAAGTTTTATCATAAAATTTCCTTTATTTTATTTTTTATACTATAATACACCTGTAAATGACCCTTCGAGGGAAGCCCCTTTTATGGGGCAAACAAATTTTTTACAACTCCAAAACATCTTTTAGCTTTGTTTTAAGCAAAACAAAATCATCATAACCTATCTTACCAGATTTGCTGTATATTCTTTTTGTATCATAAAGTCTGATTTGTGAAAGTATAGCATAGCTATCTTTACCCTTTTTATAACTAAATTTAAAATACAACGGATGGTTTTCTTTTTGTTGTGAAGTTAAAGCTAAACCAACAAAAACATCTTTACTGAACTTTTTTAAAACCAAAACAGGTCTTAAAAATTCATCACCCTTGCCATCTTGTTCAAACCCTATGTTTTTGCCAATGCGAACCCAGTAAATCTCCCTTGGTTTAATTGTCCAAAAAACACTTTTTCTTGATATATCTTTTTTTAATTCATTCCAGTTATCGTACTTAATCATAACTAAACATTTTGCAAGTATTTCAAAGCTTCTTTAACAAGTGAAGCAGTATCTGTGCCTCTACATGTACTAAGAGCTTTTGAGATTTTGTCTTTTTTAAATCCTAACGATTCAAGAGCTTCACTAGCTTGTGAGTAAGCTAAACTTGTTTGATTTGTTTCACCATTTCTCAGCAGTTCTTCATCAAACCCTGCCAACTCAACCAAAATTCTTCCAGCACTTTTTGGACCAATCCCTGGAACTTTTTTTAAACCATTTATATCTTTGTTGTTTATAATCTGAGCAAAAGATGGTGGTGAAAAAGTGGAGCATATCGCCATAGCAACTTTTGGTCCTACACCGTTTATCTTAATCAATCTCTCAAAAAGTTTTTTTTCTGCTATATCTACAAAACCATAAAGCAGTTGAGCATCTTCACGAACTACATGTGAAGTAAAAAGTTTCACCTCATCACCCAAAGCTGAAAAACTTTGTAAAGAGATAAAAACTTCATAAACAACACCATTTACATCTACATGTACAACATTTGGTTCTTTGTACTCAACTCTACCTTTCAATCCTACTATCATTCTTTCATCGCCTTTATTTCGTACTCTCCCTCATCTATTTTTACCACACCAAAAATTTTATCTTCACTGCCCTCTTTTGGTTTGTATGTAAGTGTTATTGGCGGTTCTATGAGATTAAATCTTATCTCATTAAAACCTACCCATCTGTCGTGGTTTATTATCCTTGCATCTTCTATGTCACTTTGTACTGAAACTTTGTTTGATTCTAAAAGTTTTATCCGTTCCTCTTTTGAATGAAACTCCTCTTTTAAAAGTTTCAGTTTCTCCTGCATAGATTGAAATTTTTTATATTTTTTAACAAATGGTTCTGGTAGTTTTACACCACTTTTTTTATAGTGTAACAACCTTTTTTTCAAATCATTAAAAGCTGGTAAACCATCTCTTATAAGGTTTGTATAGTTTTGTATCTCTTTTTTAATTTTCATCATATCAGATTTCAAATCTTTTATCTGCTCTTCACTTTGTGTAACATCTTTTAAAAAATCTTCCCTCACAAGTGGGTCTATGGTAAAAATATTTTCACTTCCGTGCATTTTATTTATCTCTATTTTTTCAGATGCAGTAGCTTTTACATAGGAGTTACAAAGATGAATATTTATATTTTCAGACTTTATCTCTCCACCCAATGCTTGTGAAACATCTGCTTTTTGAGATTGAATTGTACCGTGTTCTAACCTTTGAACTTTTACATGTCTTCCAGATGCAAAACCTTTTAAAACATTAATTTCCATCCTATCTGCATAGATTTTAGCACTTTTGTGCACCTGTCCGCCTATGGTGACTTTTACGGCATAAACTTGTGCTTTTGGTCCAACATTTCCCTCCACTTCAAGTTCACTAACCTCAACAACCATCCCTGTACCTATGGCATCTTTTATAAGGTCTTTTTCTTTTACCACCATAGAAACATCAGAATCTACACCAGCTTCTATATAACCAGTTGCTTTAAAACTAACAACATTGACATCTACCTCAGATTTTATAGTATATGTCCCATTTTTAAAATCTATGTAACCATTATCTTTGGCATAGTAACAAATAGATTCTTGTGTCTCTTCTACACGAATTGTAGAATCTATCTTAAACTTCGGTTCATTTTTAACAACTGGTTGTTTTGGTTCTATATATTCACCCCTACAATTTCTTCCAGCTTGACCAAAAATAGGTTTTTTGTACTCAATGAGTAACTCACCCTCTTTTACACCCTTTATAAAACCACGAGATGAATAATTTACTTTTTTGTCATCATCTAAATCGTTGTCATTTTCATAATGCAATATAAGTTCATCATCTTTTGAAGGAGTTGGCTCATAACTTTGTGCTACAAGATATGTTTCATTTGTTAAGTATTTAACCCTCTCTTGCACTTTTACAGTTGCATATATTTTAGAGATGGTAGAGTTCATCTCTTCATCAAATATATGTAAAAGTATCCCAGCCCTTGCCTTTTTTTTCTCTATAATCCTTCTTAAATCTTTTTCAAATCTACGATTATATTTAACTGATGAACCAGCTTTTATACTCAAATAAACTTTACACTTAGTTTGGTTTGCACCAACTACTAAATGAAAATTTTTGTATGTATCATCATCTTTGTCTATTGAGAAAATCTCAATCTCATACATCTGTTTTATTTGAAACTGTTTGTTTAGAAGTATCTCTTCTGTATCTAAAACATACAAATCATCACTATCTATCTCTTGCCAATCAACCTCTTGGTTGTCTTCTGGTAAAGTTCTAGTATATGTTTGAATTTCAAGTATGTTAAAATCTAGCTCATCAACCTTCACATTGTGAAGTTTTGCAACATTTAACAACTCTTTTGCTATGTTTTGAGTTCTGACCACAACAGGTCTGACTTTTGTAGTTTGAACATTTTGTTTTTTGTTTTTCTTTAACCCAAACAGTGCCATCTTAAACTCTTTTAAATTTTAGTGGGTACATTCTAACCTAAACTTTGTTAGAGACAGATAAATACTACTGTTTTATATTCTCTTGTGGTTTAATATCTAAATATTATGGTAAAAAACATAAACTATTTTTTTGTTATAATTTCCAAAAAAGATTATATATGTTTAAATCTATCTTCACCAACAGTTTTGGGATACTTTTTTCAAGAGTTTTAGGATTTATAAGAGATTTGCTAATGGCATCTGTTTTGGGTGCAAACATTTACAGCGATATATTTTTTATAGCTTTTAAACTTCCAAACCTTTTTAGAAGGATTTTTGCCGAGGGTGCTTTTTCTACTGTTTTCATACCAGCTTTTGCACGAACAAAACAAAAAAGTGTTTTTAGTATAAAGATTTTTTTCATATTTTTATCTATCATTATCTTAATGTCACTTCTTGTAAACATAGCTCCGACACTTGCTACAAAAACCATTGCCATAGGTTTTAGTGATGAAACAATCTCTATGGCTTCAACTTTTGTAGCCATTAACTTTTGGTATCTGCCACTCATATTTTGTGTAACATTTCTAAGTGCTTTACTCCAATACAAACACCACTTTGCCACAACGGCATTTTCAACCGCTTTGCTAAACATCTCACTCATATCTGCTCTTTTACTCTCAAAAGATACAAACAACCAAACAGTTGTGCTTTACCTTAGTTGGGGGGTTGTTTTTGGTGGTGTTTTACAACTTTTTACACACATCTTAGCCATAAGAAAGTTAGGACTTGACAAACTTTTAGTTGGTGGCTTTAAACATCTAAAACAAAAAAGTTTAAAAGTAAAAAAAGATATAAAAAGTTTCAAAGAGCAGTTTTTTCCAGCTATGTGGGGAAACTCAACAGCACAGATAAGTGCTTTTTTAGATACTTGGTTAGCCTCTTTTTTAGTTACAGGTTCCATCAGCTACCTCTACTATGCTAACCGCATTTTTCAGCTTCCACTCGCTCTTTTTGCCATAGCCACCTCTGTTGCTATCTTTCCAAAAGTATCAAGATTTTTAAAAAACGAAGATGAGTTTATGGCAAAAAAATATATGAAAAAAGCATTTTGGTTTTTAGCTTTTATACTCACAGCCTCAACTTTGGGAGGTTTTATACTCTCTTATGAAATCACTTACTTGCTTTTTTACAGAGGTGAGTTTAGCTTGGATGACACAAAAAACACAGCTCTTGTTTTACAGATGTATATGGTTGGACTTTTACCTTTTGGGCTTTCAAAACTCTTCTCTTTGTGGCTTTATGCAAAACAGATGCAAAAAAGCTCAGCAAAGATAGCAACTATCTCACTCTCTACAAACATAGCTTTATCTTTGGCTTTCATCTCCCCTTTTGGTGCTTTTGGACTCGCTTTGGCGAGTAGTCTTAGTGGGTTTGTTAGCTTCTTTTTAACCATAAAAATTTTTGGTATAAAAAACTTTTTTGATATACTTCGCTCAAAAAATACAATCTATCTGCTTGTTGGTAGTTTTGTTTTTACATTTTGTTTATATTTAGCTAAGGATTTTATAGATGTATATCTTTGATAGTGTTTCAAAAAGAAAGTTAGAGTTCAAACCACTTGTGGAGGGTAAAGCAACACTCTATGTTTGTGGCCCAACAGTTTATGATGATGCTCACTTAGGTCATGCAAAATCTGCACTTGTTTTTGACCTGCTTAACCGTGTTTTAAAAGCAAATGGCTACGATGTAACCTATGCAAGAAACATCACAGATATAGACGACAAAATCATAAAAAAAGCAAAAGAACAAAACAAAACCATAACAGAGGTAACAGACTTTTATACAAAAAGGTTTCACTCAGAGATGGCTGAGATAGGGGTGCAAAGACCAGACATAGAACCAAAAGCAACACAAAGTCTTGATGCTATGTTTGAGATGATACAAAAACTCATAAATAAAGGATTCGCATACCAAACAGCAGATGGAGATGTTTACTTCGATACTTCAAAAGACAAAGAGTATCTCTCTTTGTCGCATATGAAACAAGATGATGAAGATAAACAAAACAGAGTTGAGTCATCATCTTTGAAAAAAAATCAAGCAGATTTTGCACTTTGGAAAAGTGTAAAAGATGGTGATGTAAACTTTAACTCACCATTTGGAAAAGGTCGCCCTGGGTGGCACATAGAGTGTTCAGCTATGATAGAAAAACACCTCGCAAACAAAGGTTTGGACACAGCCATAGATATACACGGTGGTGGAGCAGACCTGCTTTTTCCACACCATGAAAATGAGTCTGCACAAACAAGATGTAGCACAAACCACAAACTCGCCTCATACTGGGTTCACAACGGTTTTGTAACTATAAATGGTGAAAAGATGAGCAAATCTTTGGGTAACAGTTTCTTTTTAAAAGATGCCCTAAAACATTATGATGGTGAAGTTTTGAGGTTTTACCTTTTGAGTGTTCATTACAGAAGTAACTTTGACTTTAATGAGATAGACCTGCTAAGCAGTAAAAAAAGGTTAGACAAACTTTACAGACTCAAAAAAAGAGTTTTTGGTTTGGCTCAAAACTTTGATGAAACACCATTTCAAAAAGAACTTTTAAAAGCTCTTAGCGATGACTTAAATGTTTCACAGGCACTAAGCCTCATAGATGAGATGGTATCATCTGCCAATGAGACTCTCGATAGTGCTGGAAAACACAAACAGTTAAAAAAAGAGATAATCTCTAACCTAAACTACATAGAAAAAGTTTTAGGTTTTGGTGGGAAAAACCCGTTTGTTTACTTCCAATCTGGCATAGATGAAGATACAAAACAAAAGATAGAAGCTCTCATAGAAAAAAGAGATGTAGCAAAAAAAGAGAGAGATTTTAGTATGGCAGATACTCTAAGAGATGAGATTTTGAAGTTTGGAGTAAACATTATGGACACACCACACGGCACTTTTTGGGAAAAGGTTTAGTTTGGAAGAGTTAAAAAATATACTCATACAAAACACTCAAAACACAACACAAGAGTTTAAAAGAGTTTTTCACGGCAGAGGTGGACTCTATGAAGGTTTTAAACACCTAACCATAGATAGCATAGACAACATTTTAAGTGTGGCTTTGTATTTTTGTGAAGAAAATGAAGATGAACTTTTAGAGATGTTAAAAGAGTTTGTGAACTCATCTTCAAAATACAACACACTTGTTGTGCAAAAAAGGTATGAAAAACAAACTCCAACAGAGGTTTTGGTGGGTGAATTGCCCGAAAATCTTTTTGCTTTGGAAAATGGTATGAAGATAAAACTAAACCTGCTTTCAAACAAAAACAGTGGCTACTTTCCAGATATGAAAAATGGTAGAGCTTTTGTGGAACAAAACGCAAAAGGTAAAAAAGTTTTAAACCTTTTTTCATATACATGTGGTTTTAGTTTGTTTGCTCTAAGGGGTGGTGCTTCAAAAGTTGTAAATGTAGATATGAGTAAAGGTGCTTTGTCTATGGGTAAAGCAAACCACAGTTTAAACAACTTAGACCAAAGGGGAGCAAGTTTTCTACCATACAACATCTTAAAATCTTTTTCATCTTTGAAGAAAAAAGGGCCTTATGGACTCATCATCATAGACCCTCCAACATTTCAAAGAGGAAGTTTTGAAGCTACAAAAGATTACAAAAAAATCATCACAAAACTACCACAACTAGCAAGTGAGGAGTGTACACTTTTAGCTTGTTTAAACTCACCAGAGCTTGATGAAGATTTTATAAAAAATCTCATAAAAGAGTTGGCTCCAAGTTTTGAGTTTGTAAAAAGATTGCCAAATGTAGATGAGTTTAAAAGTGCTGATGAGTCAAGAAGTTTGAAAAATTTAGTCTTTAAAAGAGTGGTAAAAAAGTAACTTTTTTTCAAAAAAACATTAAAATATTATAAAATCAAATAAATTTTATAATATTTAATGTAGAATTAAAAATTAAATCATACAGAGGATAGATATAGTGCAAAAATATGCAAGATATGAAGATATAGACAAAGATGAACTCGAGAGAGATATTGAGAACATCAAAAAAACAATAGGTGCTCCAAACCAAGAAGATTTTCAACACCTTCTTAAAATGGAGAGATGGGGTAGATTTTTAACTTATGGTGGGTATGCTCTTATAGCTATTATCAGTATCATTGAAGTTAGCTACGGTATATCTAGTTTTGCTTTTTGGGAGTTTGCTATCATTGCTGCCATTATGATTGGGGTTGGTAATGTTGGTAGATGGGCAAATGTAACTCACCCAGTACTACACGGTGCTTATGACAAAGTAGAAGGTGTACCTGAGAGATACACAAAAAATGGTTTTGCAAAAGGTTGGAGAAGATACATCGACTGGCTAGACTGGATAAAACCAGAGGCTTGGGAGTACGAACACAACATTATGCACCACTACCATTTAGGTGAAAAAGATGACCCAGATAATGTTGAGAACAATATGATTTGGCTTACAGAGTCAAAAGTTCCTATGATTTTCAGATATATTTTTGTATATATTTTTGCAGCAACTTGGAAGCTAACTTACTATGCTCCAAATACACTTAAAATTCTTGAAAATAAAGAAAGAAGACAAAAAAAACTTCCTGAAATAGATGACTATGACTGGAACCCTACAACTCAAAGGGGTAAAAGGATGTGGAAAGAGGCTATTTTACCATACCTTATTGTAAAATTTATGGTTATCCCTGCTTTGTTTATCATCATCTCACCAGAAGCGGTTTTCAATGCTTTTATAGTAACTGTTATGGCAGAGATTGTAGCTAACCTTCACTCATTTTTAGTGATTGTTCCTAACCACTCTGCTGAGGATATTTACAGATTTGAAGAACCACACAAAAGTCAAGGTGAGTTTTATCTTAGACAGATTATGGGTAGTGTAAACTACAACACTGGTTCAGATATTATAGACTATGCACATGGTTGGTTAAACTACCAGGTTGAACACCATCTGTTCCCAAATCTTCCACTCTCTCAGTACCAAAAAATGCAACCTATTGTAAAAGAGGTTTGTAAAAAACACAACCTTGAATACAGACAAGAGAGTGTATTTAAAAGATTTTTAATGACCGTAGAACTTATGGTTGGTAATGCAAAACTTCTAAGAGTTAAAGGGATATAACCCTTTAACACACCATATATTTTAGTAACAACTAAAACAAAAAAGACTTTTTTAGGACTTATTCAGTTCAACTTAACCTACAACATTATATACTCATACTAATTCAACAACATAAGGTTAAATTTATGAGTATAAATTCCAGAATACAAACTTTCAAACTTTCCGTTATGTTTTCGATTATGTTTGCTGGTGCTTTTATAGCTATATCTACTGTATTTTATTACTACAACTACTTAAAACAGGTAGATGCACAAAATGCCACTCTAAAATCACAAGCTGAGTCTGTACTAAACTTTGCAGATGTTTTACTAGAATCTAGAAATGAAAAATTTTTCAATGGAGAATCACCAGAGATTCCACAAGTGATACAAAATGAAGTTTTTGACAAATTTACAAATATATCTGGTGGTAAAGTTTTTTTTAAAGAAGCCACAAAAACACCTGTAAGCCAAAAAAACAAAGCTACAAAATATGAAGAAGAGATTATAGACACTTTCATAGCAAACAGAGATTTAAAAGTTATAGAAAAAAAGATTGTAGAAGATGGTAAAGACTACTACATTATGGCAAAACCTATCATATCTAAACAAAAGTGTATTATGTGTCATCCAACTTGGACACCTGGAAATGTTATAGCCATAGAAGATGTGAAAATAGAACTAAAAGATTTTTACACAGCTTTAAAAGAAAATACTATTTTAACTATCTTAACTGGTGTTGTAAATATAGCAATCATATTAATTTTAACTCACTTCTTGTTTAGTAAATATGTTTCAAACAGAGTAAACAAAGTTCTTGAAGTTTTATTTAGAATTGAAAACGGAAACTTTGTTATAGATGATGTACTAAAAGGTGAAAAACTTGAACAAGGTAGTTCAAAAAATGAGATAGACAGACTTTTTAGACACCTTAAAAAGATGGTAAATTCACTTAAACCTGTTATATTTAATGTTGTAACAGCTAGTAAATCTATGGCTTTTAAATCTAGTTACTCTTATGTAAAAATAGATGATACAAACTCACATGTAAAAGCTCAGTATGACTTTTTATACAATTCAAAAGAGAAACTAGACCATGTTTTAGATGTAAATCAAAATATGACATCATCTCTAAATCTTATGATAGAAGACACTGAAACTTCAAAAGATGTTGTTATAAAAAGCAAAAAAGATGTGGACACAAGTTTAGATAAAGGAAATGAAGCTGCTCTTGCTATGGATGATACATCTCAAAGTATATCTGATTTGAAAAATCTCTCAAATGAGGTTTCAAAAATGACTGAAATAATTACAGATATAGCAGATGAAACAAACCTTATAGCCCTAAATGCAGCCATAGAAGCAGCAAGAGCTGGGCAACATGGTAGAGGTTTTGCCGTTGTTGCAGATAAAATCCGTGAACTAGCAGAAGTTTCAAGAGACAATGCAAACGAAATGTCTGCTGTTTTAGTTAAAATAAACTCACAAATAGATGTTGTTTCTCAAAATGCAATAGACTCTAAAAACAGTGTCTTGGATTTAGTTGAAAATTCTAAACAGATAAACAGCAGTTTTGAAAAAGTGGAAAATACTTTTAACCTTATCTCAAATGCATTACATAAATTTCAAGATGATTTTGCAAATGAATCTAAAATGTTAAAAGATGTAGACAACAACTTAAATGATGTTGAAAAAGCTAGTAAACTTCTCGTTCAAAATGCAAATGAAACAAAAGATATAATGGAAACTATCTCTAATCAAAGTGCTGAACTAAAAACTCTTGCAGATGGTTTTGATATAGTTTTAAACCAAAGAACAACAAACAGAACTGTTATAACACCACCTATAAAAGCAACAGACAACTATAACCATGAGGCTTTTATATTTGACCATTCAGAATGTGGTATATCTTTTTACTTTTACAAAGATAGTGATAATGTAAAAGTATTTAGAGTAAACGAAAAAATAACTCTCCAACTAAATAAACAAATAAATGGTTACTCAAACATAGAATGTGAGATAGTCTATAAAGGTGATAACCTGATGAATGGCATATACTTCTACGGAGCTAAAATCTTAAAATGTCATCCATAAAAAAGTTATTAGCAACTTAACAAAAAGTTGCTAACAAACCATTTTTAAGAGCCTCATAACTCTCCTGCCCTTTTAGTTTTTTTACTATTTCAAGTGCAAAACACATAGCAGTTGCCGGTCCTCTTGAAGTTAAAATATTTGTATCTTCAACTACCATACTTTCTGAATTGTAACCATCTTCTCTTATTTCACCCTCAACAGATGGGTAACAAGTGTAGTTTTGTTTTAACACACCAGCTTTGTTTAGTGCAAATGGAGCTGCACAGATAGCACCTATGAGTTTGTTTTTTCTATCCATCTCTTTTAGTATGTTTTGCATAAGCTCATCATCTGCAAGTGCATGAGTCCCGTCCCAACCACCTGGCAGTACAACCATATCGAGAGTATCTACATCTACATCTTTTAAGCTACATGTAGCTTTTAAGCAGATACCGTTTGCACCCTCAACCAAAAGTTCATCACTCAAAGAAGCCACAACCACCTCAACATCTGCTCTTCTTAAAACATCAACAATCGTTACACCCTCTATCTCTTCAAAACCTTTTGCAAAAGGAACTAAAACTTTACTCATCTTCTTTAACCTCCTATTTTATCATCTCACAATTATACAAAAAAGTGATATACTTTTTTAATATAAAAAACCAAAAATCCAAAGTGGTATCTTAGAACCAAAACCAATCTCTATATCATCTGCAACTATAAAAGAGTTTTGTGTATCTTTAATCTGCTGAAATGATTTTTTAGCTCCTCCTATCTCTACTATATATTTTTCATCTACTAAAAAATCCCCGATTTTTGAGTATTTTATACCTTTTACTTGATTAGCAAAAAACTGTTCCCTCAGTGTTCCAACCTCTTGATTTTCACAATAAGAAAAACTAAGATTTGTATTATTTAGATATAGCTTACTTGGTTTTGAAAATACTGTATCACCTTTTGTAGTTGGCAACACTTTTAAAAATATATCTCCCAAATTTAAGTAATGTATATATAGATAAAGTGTTTTTCTGTTTATACCTATCTTTTGAGCAAGAGCTGTTAAATTTAGCTCGTATGGTTTTGAATTGCAAATATAGTGTATAAGTTGTTTTAATTTAACTATATTGGCTGGTTCTATATTAAATATAAGAGGTAAATCACTCTCAACCACTGCATTTATAGTTTCTTCAAGTTTCAAGTAGTAAGTATTTGGTGTTTCAAAGTAAAATGGATAATACCCAACTTTTAAATATTCTTTGAAATATTGAAGAGGTTTTATCTCCTTAATGATACTTTTAGATATGCTTATATGTGAAGATAAAATCTCTTCAAAGGTATATGTAGTAAATTTTTTGTTTAATTTTATCTCTAAAAACTCTCTAAAACTAAGTCCTTTTACCCTATATAAAACAGCCCTACGACTCAAATCAGCTTTTTTATGTTCCAATACAATAGCACTGCTTCCACTAAATACAACTTTTATATCTAAAAAATCATATATTTCTTTTAATTCTATCTCAAAATTTTTATATTTGTGTATCTCATCTATAACTAAAACTTTACCACCTATGTTACTAAACTCTTCTGCTATATCAAAAAGTGTTATATCTTCCCCAGCAACACTATCTACACTAAAATACAGTTTTTGAGCATCTTCTACATCAATAGTTTCTAAATATTGTAACAAAAATGTAGTTTTTCCTATACCTCTGGCTCCAACTATACCTATAAGCCTTTCTTCAAAATCTACTATATCAAAAAAATATCTTTTATAAGTTATACCATTTATCTTTTTTTGTATATATTGATATTTTTTAAACAATTTTTCTATCATAAAAAGACCTTTTTGTATATCTGAAACAACAAAATTATAATTAATTGTATATTAAAAAACACTAAAAATAAGTTTTACAACTTATCACACAAATATTATCTCTTTCTTCTCCTAAGATTTGTTATCTTTAATGATGCTTACTTATTTTAGGAGTATTTTTATACAATATAATAGCACTTACAGTAAAAATAATACTTAATATAGTTAATACAATCCCAACATTACTCATTATTTTGTTTCCTTTCTGCATAATTTATTAATGCAAATCCAATTAAATATGAACTTAACCAAAAAGCAACACCACTCAATAAATCGGCTTGATGACTTGTAATCCAAAATGATTTTAAAAATATTAAGGCAGTTACTATATTTGCAAATGCTAATATAGATTTACCTATTTCTTTTAAGCCTTCCATTGTAAGCCTTTGTATCTTTAAAGTATATCGTATCTAAAAAATGCTTAAAATAATAATGCTTAAAATAATAAAGATAACTACTATCTAAACTACTTTGGATTATCTTCATTTTTTAAAAATTCTATAAAAAATACAATAAATATACTCAAAATCAACCCTGTTATAAAAGCAACAATCACTATAAGTTTTTTCTTAGGTTTTATAGGATAGTTATGAACTATATATCTACCTATAACTTTTGAGTTTTGAACTTTTGCTTTGGAGTTTAAGTATTGTATATTTTTAATCTGTATCAAAAGTTTTTGTTTTTTATTTGGAAGAGTAACATTTAACATATATTCTAAATGTTTTATCTTGTCATTTTTGATATTTTCTTTTTCTAATTCTAAGTTTTTAATATCAAAATTTTTAATATTATCTATTTTTATTTTTAAATCTTTAATAGTAATATTTTGTACATTTTCTTTTTCTAACCTCAAATTCGGAATTGTTTTTTCTTTTATAGTTTTTATTTGTAGTTTTAAATCTTCTATCTTATTTTGTGCATTTAAAATCAAATTTTGGTAGTTCACCATTTGAAGAGATGCTATTGTTGAAGTTGTTTGGTTTGAGTTTTTTCTATTTTGCTTATAAATGTTGTTTATAGATTTTTGATACTGTTTTAAGTTATTTGTATATATCAAAATCTTATTTTCAAGTGTTTTTAACTCATTATCCTTTAAAAAAGCTATTTTTTTATCAATCTTAGCTATTTTCTGATTTTTAAGTTTTTTAATCTCCCTTTCTATATTTATTATATCTTGATATTTTAGTTTATATATTTTCTTATCAATCTGAGCTATTTTCTGATTTTTAAGTTTTTCTATCTCTCTTTGTATATCTTTTATCTCTTTATTTTCAAGGTTATATATTTGTGATTTTATATTTAAAATCTTATTGTTATTATTTTTTATATATTCATCAATCTTGTCTTTATACATATCTTGTATAAAGGAAACTACCTCTTTGTTTTTCTTTAAAGCTTCACTATTTGAGACAGCTTCTGTTTTTATTTTTATAAAATTTTTCAACTTCTTAGCAAGTGATATCTCAGAAACTTTTGAAACAAACTCATCTTTTGTCTGAACCTCATCACCTACATTAAAATTCAATCTTGCAATCTCAACTATTGTGTTTGGTTCATCTACCAGTTCCCCCCATATAGCCTATCTGCACATTTGACTTCACCTCATAAATAGGCTGTTTAAAAAAAACATATACAACAGCAAACAAGGTAATAACAACAGTAAAAACAGCTATAAAAATTTTATATCTTAGTATAGTGTTAAACAACTCTCTTAAATCTATCTCATCTTCTTGCACATACGATATATTTTGCATTCTAAACCTTTATTTAATAGCAAGACACATTTTACCATATTAATTATAGAAAATAGTTTGCATAGAGGTATTTTAACAAATTTTAAGTATAATACGAAAAAAATCAGGACTTTACCTATGATAAACTATGAAGCTATAAAACCTTTACTTTTCAAATTCCAACCAGAAACAGCTCACCACATAGCTGAGAGTGTGTTAAGACTGCCAAATATCTGCCAACTACCTTTTAACTTTTTCTTAGAATCACACTTCATAAATGATGAAATCCTTACACAAGAGCTTTTTGGTCGTAAGTTTTACAACCCTGTTGGACTTGGTGCTGGGTTTGACAAAAATGCAACCATGATAAGAGGGATACAAACTCTTGGTTTTAGTTACACAGAGATAGGCACAGTAACTCCAAAACCACAACCAGGTAACCCAAAACCAAGAATGTTCAGACACATAGAAGAGGAGAGTATTCAAAATGCCATGGGGTTTAACAACGACGGTGCTTACAAAGTTGTAAAAAGGCTAAAACAAAGATACCCATTTACAACACCCATAGGTATAAACATAGGTAAAAACAAAGTTACACCAGAAAATGAGGCCATAAACGACTACACTCACCTCATAAAAGCATTTGATGGTTTAGGGGATTACTTTGTCATAAACATCTCTTCACCAAACACTCCGGGGCTTAGAGATTTACAAAACGAAGAGTTTATCACAGAGCTTTTTAAAGAGGCAAAAGCACTAACAGATATGCCTATACTTCTAAAAATAGCACCAGATATGACAAAAGAAGATGCTGTTGCTCTTACAACTTTGGCAGTTGAAAAAGGGGCAGACGGTATCATAGCTACAAACACAACCATAGACTACTCACTTGTTAAAAACCCAAAAAGCATAGGTGGTCTTAGTGGAGCTGTTTTAAAACACAAAAGTTTTGAGATATTTGAAGCCATAGCAAAAGAACTTTTTGGAAAAACAACACTAATAAGTGTAGGTGGTATAGACTCAGCAGAGGAAGCCTACAAAAGAATCAAAGCGGGAGCGAGTTTAGTTCAGATTTTGAGTGGCATAGTTTTTCATGGTCCAGATATGATTATGAACATAAACAAAGGTCTCATAGAACTACTAAAAGCAGATGGTTATACAAACATCACAGAGGCGATAGGGGTAGATAGAAGATGAACAAAACAAAAGTTGATGATATGCTCATAGAGATGATAACACCAAAAGTAAAAGAGATAGAGGAAAAATTTAGCAAGGGTGAGGGTTTAAGTCAAGATGACATAAACACACTTTTGCTAAAATCCCAATACAACCACATAAACCATCTCGATGTAAAACTTGATGAAACTGTGGCAAGTGTAAAAGAGTTGGAGAACAAGTTTGTTGGACTTGAAAACAAGTTTGAACTACTAAGAAACGATATGTATGCAAAGTTTGACAAACTTGAAAGTGATATGTATGCAAAGTTTAGTAAACTTGAAAGTGACATTGAGGTAACCATACAAAAAGCACTAAATAAAAATATGATGTTACTCATAGTTGCTATGGGGTTTTTCCTAACTCTTTCAAAACTTATAGATAAGTTTTAATATGAAAAAAATTTTACTAACAATACTAACAACAGGGATACTAATGGCATCGGTCATACCAAAATACGAAACAAAAACACTAAAAAACGGTTTAGAGATAGTAGTTGTTCCACTCAAAAATGGAACAAATGTTATAAGCACAGATATATTTTACAAAGTTGGTAGCAGAAATGAGGTTATGGGCAAAACTGGGATTGCCCATATGTTGGAGCATATGAACTTCAAATCTACAAAAAACCTAAAAGCGGGTGAGTTTGACAAAGAGGTAAAAGGTTTTGGTGGGCTAAACAATGCCTCAACAGGGTTTGACTACACTCACTACTACATAAAATCAAGCACTCAAAACTTAGACAAAAGTGTATCTTTGTTTGCTGAACTTATGCAAAACCTAAACCTAAAAGATGAAGAGTTTCAACCAGAAAGAGATGTTGTAGCAGAGGAACGAAGATGGAGAACAGATAATAACCCAGTTGGTTACTTGTATTTTAGAATGTTTAACAATGCTTACATGTATCACCCTTACCACTGGACACCAATCGGTTTTATGAACGACATACAAACTTGGAGTATAAAAGATATAAAAGACTTCCACAAAACATACTACCAACCACAAAATGCCATCTTGATGGTTACGGGAGATGTTGAACCAAAAGAGGTTTTTAAAAGTGCAAAAAAACATTTCGCAAAAATCAAAAACAAAGCAAAAATCCCACATGTAAAGTTTGTAGAGCCTAAACAAGATGGGGCAAAAAGGGTTATGCTACACAAAGAGAGTGAGGTTGAGATAGTTGCCATAGCTTTTCACATACCAAACTTTCAAAGTCCAGACCAACCAACTCTTAGTATGATTTCAGAGATACTCTACTCTGGTAAAAGTTCAAGACTTTACAAAAAACTTGTAACACAAAAGAAGATGGTAAACACTGTTTATGCTTACAATATGGAAAACAAAGATAGTGGACTTTTTATATTTTTAGCAGTTTGTAACCCAAATGTAAAAGCAGAAGATGTAGAAAAAGAACTCTTAGAAGAGATAGAGAAACTAAAAACTACAAAAGTAACAAAAGCGGAACTTGAAAAAGTAAAAATCAACACAAAAGCAGATTTTATCTACTCACTTGAAAGCTCAACATCTGTGGCAAACCTACTTGGTAGCTACCTTGTCAGAGGAGACATAAAACCCCTTTTAAACTACGAAAAAAACATAGCAAAAGTAACACCAAAAAAAGTCAAAGAGGTAGCAAACAACTATTTTGATATGAAAAACTCAACAACGGTTATCTTGAAAAAGTAAGAAGAAATCTTCTTACTTTACATCTTCCCTTTTATTAAAATATGGTATATATTTTGCCGTTTCATATATCCCATAAGTTAAATCTTTCATCTTTTTTGTAATCTCTGGAAACTCTTTTGCATGGTTTACAAGTGGTTTATCTGAATATATCTCATAAAGCCCTGCATTTGAACCATCGTATCTTGTCTTATAATAATACTTCTTACCTATAAGACCTAACTCTGGGTTTGGAACATGATGCATTGTAAAAGCATATCTACTACTATCAAACCTTTTGTCAAATATATCTCTACCTATCGTTGTAGCAGTGTATTTTATGCCAGATAATGATGCTAATGTTGGCATTACATCTGTTTCAGACATAACTTTATCAAAAACTTTATGCTCTTTTAAAAGTGGAGAGTAGATTACAAAAGGCACTCTTAAACTTCCAAGTCCAAGTTTATTTGAGCTCTCACCCACACTTACATGTTGCCCAGCATAACCAGATATACCATGGTCACCATAAAATACAAATATAGTATTTTTATAGTAAGGCTCTTTTTTTGCTTCTTTCATAAAAAGCCCCACACTATAATCTAAAAATCTAAAAGAGTTAAACTCCTTAACAGAACCAAAACCATACTTTTTAACCTCATCTTCTGTTACATCAGTTCTAACTTTAAAACCATGAGCATCATCTGGTATGGTATATGGTCTGTGGTTTCCAGATGTTTGCATAATGGCAAAAAACGGCTGTTTCATCTTAGATAAAACTTTGTTTGTTTCTATCGCCAAGTCTGCATCACTCACACCCCAAACATCTGTTCGTGGTGCTTCATAATCTTTTTCTTCATAAAGTTTTAAATTATCCATAGATTGGTTCAACATACCACGAATGTTACCCCACGAAGCTGAACCACCTATGAAGTAAGCTTTTTCATACCCTACAAAATCTTCTATAATAGAGTGCTGATTTGCTATGAGTGGATTACGGCTAGATGTCCCTTTTAACTCCACATCTGGCAAACTTGTAAGTGTGCAGTAAATAGACCTAGCTGTTCCAGTTGATGGTGAAAAGTAGTTTTTAAAGTACCACCCATTGTCTGCCAACTCTTTTACATGTGGAGATGGGTTTAGTGGATTTCCAGATACACTTGACTTGTAAGATGCAAAAGACTCCATTATCACTATCACAACATTTGGTTTTGTAGCTATCTGGTTTGTTGGAGTTATAGTTCTTTGAAAGTTTAGATTTTTCACATCTTTATCTTTTATGCCTAAATACTCACTCATAATTGGGTAGTATTTTTGAACTTTTTTCTTGTCATAAGATACTCTACCATTTTTGTATGTATCTAAAAAGTAGTGTATGGGGTTGTATGCCAACTGGTTTGCAAAAGCATTTTTAGAAAAAGCAGCATCACTCCATCTAAGAGGATACTGTGAAAGTTTGCTATACCCAAGTACAAACATAACCAAAAAGCTCACAAACCCTATGGCAACATTTTTAACAACAGAATAGTTTGGTGTTGGTTGTTTTGAGAGTTTAACCATAAGCTTGTTTGTGAGGTATATAAACAAAACATTTACAACTAAAAGGGCAAAACTTATCCATAAAACAGGGTAACTCTCCCAAACCATCTGAGCAGAAATCTCAGGGTTTTGTAAAAATCTCATAGCTGAAAAGTCTATGCGAGAGTTTAAATAAGCAAAGTTTCCAAAGTCAACCACATAAAAAAGTGCATAGATACTAAAAACAAGACCCAAATAACCAACCCAGATATACCTCATAATGTTATACTTAAATGGACTTAGATACTTTATCCACCCTACAAAAAAGAGTGGCAACACCATCACAACCACCATACGAAGGTCAAACCTCGCACCAAGCCACATAGCATAACTAAAATCTGCTCCACTTATGGGGCTTGTTGTGTCGTTAAATGCCAAATAAAAAGCAAATCTCATAAGTATAAAAACAAAAGTTAGTGCTGGTAAAAAAACAACTAAAAAACGAAGCAGTAATGGTAATCTAAAAAACAATTTCATCTGAATTCTCCTATATTTTTTGTTTTAAAAATCTATAATAAGATGGTTTTACAATATCAATCTTATACTCAAACTGATTCTCTTTTACCTCAACTTCATACTCTCTTTGTATGTTTGTCATCAAGTTAAAAAAATAATCAACTCCAATAATTGTTGTATAGTTTATCCAGTCATAGACAATATCGTTACCAAGTATGGAGTTTGTTTCACTAAGTACATTATTTACTTCGGTAATAGAATTTGCTATGAGCATATCTTTTCTATCTTTATATTGTGTCATAGACAAGATAAGTGGGTCATAATTTATCTGTGTAGATAATACATTTGTAGCATTTGTCTCAAAAAGTGTCAGTTGAGACATAATCATACCTGTTTTTACAATAGGAGTATCAACAAAAAATGAAGCTTCAATTATATCTTCATTATCTTTTAAATATTTTTCAAGATTTGTTGTCCTTTTTGCTATTTTAAAGTTTATAACTCTCTTTTGTGTAACATTTTCATCTAAAACATCTTCTTCAACAATACTAAACTCATTTGTTTCATTTGATTCTGTTGTGTTGTCTTCTTCTAAAAACTTTTGAGTCTGATAGTTCGCCAACTCTGTACTTATTTTAGAGTTATCTGAAAAAATCACCAAAGTTTTTTGTGCTTGTTTTAGTAAAATATCACTCTGCTTTTTATAATCTATACCACCAAAATAAAGGTATGAAGATGTTGTATTTATATCTTTTTTATTTACAGTTGGAAAAAATATATTTATATTTGGGTTTAAAAGAGCAACATTTTTAACACCATCTTTTGTTAAAGGTGCAATCACATATTCAAACCCATCATTTTTTATGTCATCTAATGTTGTTTTAATTGTTTCAAAAGTTTCATCATCTATCTTATAACTTTTAAACTCAAATGAATTACTTTTTGTCATAAGATATGAAAACACAACATTGGTTGTAGATGATGCATATTTTCCTATCTTTTTGTATGGTAAAAGTATCGCTAGTTTTATGGTTTTTACTATAACATTTGAACCAACATTAAGTATGACAATATTTATCATCCTTGCATCTTCCAACTCTTCATCATCTATTTTAGAATCTGTATGAGCTAAAAAAGAAAAAATCATATCTTCTTCCAAATATTTCCTCAAACATCTATTATCACACCCATAAGGGTCAATGTTTTGTATATATGTCTTTGGCAAAGGTATATTTGAAATCAAAAAACTTTGTGAAAACAACAAAACCGGAAACATTAAATAAAAAACTATTTTCTTCATACTAACTCTTTTTTATTAAATTTAAACAATCTCTACACCTTTTAGATTTTCAACATCTAAAATAAGGTTTGCATTTACACCCATATTTGTCAAAAATGAAAATGAGTTTATAGCAGTTTTTATAGTAAGCCTTAAACCTCTTGTACCTATATGTCTTGAAGCAACTTTGTATAACTCTTCTAAAACCTCTATATCTGTATCTATATTTATGGCAAGTTCTATTGGTGGTTGTGGTTTTTCCTCTATCTGAGTTTTTACTTTTTTTGTCTCTTTTTTTGCATCTTTTAGAGCCATTATCTTTGTAACACTAAGTCTTGCCCCAAAATCTGTATGTGTAACTTTTGCTTTGAAGGCTATCGGTTCATCGAGGTTCATCTCTTCGAGTTGTTCAAGTTTGTCCGAAAAGAGCATTATCTCCATATTGCCATGAAAATCCATAAGGTTTACTATGCCAAACTGGTTACCTTTTTTTGAAACTTTTTTTGTTATCTCTTCCACTTTTCCTATAAAAATGGCAGTTGAACCATCTTTTATATTTTCAAGTTCAGATGAAAGAGTGTAGTTTAGCTTGTCTAAATCTTCTCTGTATTCATCCATTGGGTGACCAGATACATAAAACCCCAAAGTATCTTTTTCAAATTCAAGTATATCTTTTAACTCAAACTCTTCACAGTTTTCTAAGTGCAACTCAACTGTTGTTATATCTTCATCATCACCAAAGAGTGAACCAACCGCATTTTTTTTCGCTTCACTCGCTTTTTTGGCTGTTTCTACTATGTAGTCTATCTGGTCAAGCAGTGCTTTTCTTGAAAAACCATACCTGTCAAACCCACCAGCTTTTATGATGGACTCTATAACTCTTTTGTTAACTTTACTTGGTTCTATACGGTTTATAAAATCTTGTATAGATTTATAATCCCCATTTTCTTCCCTCTCTTCAAGCATAGCATGTATGGCTGCTTCACCCACACCTTTTATAGCCCCAAGACCAAATAAGATGATATCTTTTTCATCTTTTGTTATAGCGGAAAATTCAAGCTGAGAGTCACAGATATCTGGTGCTGAAAGCTCTATGCCCATCCTTTTAACTTCATCGATGTAACGAACAACTTTATCTGTGTTGTCTTTATCACTTGTTAAAAGTGCTGCCATA
>CAYNVR010000001.1:4660-35597 GCA_964400715.1 uncultured Sulfurimonas sp. | reverse complement strand
CTGTTTTTGTTGTAGCTTATTATTTTATAGCAACAGAGGAACAGTATGAGGTAAATAAGGCAAAACCTGCACTTTTTGCAGGGACATTTATGTTTATGTTGGTTGGTGTCTATTTTGCCATAAATGGTATGGACCCAGCTCCACTTCATACAGAGTTGGAACATCTCATACTTGAAATAGCGGAGATTTTCTTCTTCTTGCTTGTTGCTATGACATTTATAGAAACACTCATAGAGAGAAATGTTTTTGAGCTTATGAAGTATAAACTTGTTTCCAAAGGTTATACATATAAAAAACTTTTTTGGCTAACGGGTCTTTTGGCATTTTTTATCTCCCCTGTGGCAGATAACTTAACAACGGCTCTTATCCTATCTACTGTTTTATTTACAATAGATAAAAGAAATATGTCGTTTTTAGTTCCTGGTGCTATCAACATTGTTGTTGCTGCAAATGCTGGTGGTGCTTGGTCTCCTTTTGGTGATATTACAACACTTATGGCTTGGACTGCTGGTAAGGGTGAGTTTGTGGACTTTTTATTTTTATTTCCAGCTTCTATCCTTGGTTGGGGTGTTACTGCATTTTTACTCTCTAAATCTGTTCCAGATGGACAACCTCCGTTTGATGCTTCAAAGGAGAAACAACCAGTTGTAAAAGATGGTGGTATGGGTGTGGTTTACCTTGGTATAGCTACTATTACTATCGCTGTTTTAGGGCATCAGTTTTTCCACTTTCCAGCTATGTGGGGTATGATGTTTGGTTTGGCTATACTTAAACTTTTCTCTATTCAGCTTAAAAAGACTGGTAAAAATGGGTTTAATATCTATGCAAGTATGGAGAAGATAGAAAACGATACTCTACTTTTCTTCTTTGGTATCTTATCTGCTGTTGGTGCTTTACACTTTTTAGGTTTCTTGCACTACATACACGACCTTTATGGTATAGTTGGCTCAACAGCGGCAAATATAGGTGTGGGCTTTTTATCTGCTGTGGTAGATAATGTTCCAGTTATGAGTGCCATACTTAAATCATCTCCTGAGATGGATGTGGCTCAATGGATGCTTGTTACTATGACAGCTGGTGTTGGTGGTTCTCTTATAAGTTTTGGTTCGGCAGCTGGTGTTGGTGTGATGGGTCGTCTTCACGGAATATATACTTTTGGTAGTCATATGAAACATGCTTGGACTATCTTGGTTGGGTATATAGTTTCTATAATCGTTTGGTATGTTCAGTTTGAAATAATAGGACTTTACTAAATTTTTAACAACAGTATTTTTTACTGTTGTTATCCTTCCCTTTTTTTACTCTTCCACTTTTTTAATAGTAACATTTAAGAAGATAAATGTTAAAATGATTTTTCATTATTTTAAATGAAGGATAAGATATGAAAAGTTTATTATCATTAGTAGTAGCTGGATTGGTTTCAATCTCTATGACAGGTTGTATGAATCAACCAGAGCCAAAAAAAGAGGAACCAAAACAAAAAGAGTTTGACAACAGATGTAAAATAGATGGTGAGTTAGCTCCAAAATGGGTTTGTACTCCATTTGTAGATGGTGCCATTGCTGAACTTGGTTCATCTCCAAAAACTGCCGCTGGATATAGTTTTCAAAGAAGAAGAGCATTGGCAGATGGTAGAGCCAACTTAGCTCAACAGATAGAAACACTTGTAAAAGACAAAGTTGAAAATTTTGCTAGAACAACAGGTAGTGCAGATGCAGAAACCGTTGATCAAGTTTCTACACAGGTTTCAAAACAAGTTGCAAAAGTTACTTTAAGAGGTTCAAAACAAGTAGATAGTTGGATTTCAGCAAATGGAACGATGTATGTGTTAGTAGCAGTTCCAGAACAAGTTGTAAATGAAAGTGCAAAAAGTGCTGTTTCAACTAGTTACAAAAACAACAATGCTCTTTGGCAACAATTTCAGTCTAAACAAGCACTTGAAAGTTTAGAAAAAGAATTTCCTACTGAATAATGGTTACTAAAAAGATATTTTTTACTATAACAGCACTTAGTTTAAGTGCTGTTTTGTTTAATGGTTGTGTAAATAACCAAAACCCTAGTGCTACTAAAACAGTCAAAAAAAATCAAAAACCAGAGTGGATACTTAACCCTAACCTCGGTGGTAAGATAGGAGCAGTTGGTGTTGCTGGAAATACCTACGACTTAAAACCATCTACAAAAAGAAAGTTGGCAATCCAAAGGGCTTTGGATGAACTTGCTATGCAAAAAGGTGTTAAAGTAGAGTTGGTTATGGATAGAGTGGAAAAAGTTGTAAATGACAGTAGTTTTACAACAATGGATACAAAAACAAAATATACAGCATCTAAAACAGTAAAAGCACATTTAAAAGCTATGTGGGAAGACCATTTGAGTAATGAACTTTATGTTTGGTTGGTGTTGGATTAATAGGGGTTATTATGAGTAAAGGTTTATTCTCTTTTGTAGCAGTTTTATTGTTACCATCTTTGATATTTTCTCAAACTTTTGATGAGTTCAAACAACAGCAGTTAAACACAAAACAAAATGATATGAAGCAATTTGAGTTGTATAAAAACAGTGTTGATGATGAGTTTAACAACTATGTAAAAAAGCTTGATGAAGCTTATGAAGATTATAAAAAAGAGATAGGTGCTTACTGGGAAGATGAGAAGCTATCTTCCAAAAAAGATTGGGTTGCATACACAAAAGATAAAAAAACAAGAACTATTGTATCTTTTGATACAGACACAATAACAGTTCAAACCATTGCAAACTCTAAACAAGAAGCACAAAACTATCTAAAAAAAGCTTTGGCAAAAGTTGTTGTTGAAGATACAAAAACAGCTTTTGAAACTGATGAGTTGTCTCAAAAAATAGCTAAAATAGAGAGTAAAAGTCCATTATCTGTTTCAAAAAAAATAGATAAAACCCCTTTACTAGCTCCTATTATTTTTCAAAAACCTCCGACAAAAAAACAAGTTGTAAGATATATAAACAAACATATATCTCCAACAAAAATAGTATCTAAACCTTCCAAGATAGCAGATGCAAAGGTGTATAGTGTAAAGGTGTCTTTACCATCTAGTACAACTTTAAAAAGGTCAAAACTTTTTGAGTCAAAAGTATCTAAAAATGCAAAAAGGTTTAGTTTGTCTATGCCACTTGTATTTGCCATAATGCACACAGAGAGCTATTTTAACCCATTTGCAAAGTCACATGTACCAGCTTATGGACTTATGCAGATAGTTCCAAGAACAGCAGGGATAGACAGTTATAACTTTTTGTATCATAGAAAAAAGATGCCAACAGCGCAGTATCTTTACAATAGTACAAATAACATAGAGATGGGAAGTGCATACTTACATATACTTTACTACAAGTACCTAAAAAAGATAAAAAATCCAACAAGCAGACTCTACTGCACCATAGCTGCTTACAATACAGGTGCGGGGAATGTTTCTTATGCATTTAGTAAAAATCACAACATAAACGATGCATCTAAAATCATAAACACAATGACACCACAAGAGGTTTACAACCATTTAGTTCGTAATTTAAAATATGATGAAGCAAAACATTATGTACAAAAAGTAACGGATAAGATGGCAATGTATCGTAGAGTGTATAAAACTATATAAGGATTTTTATGAAAGTTGCTGTTGTTGTTAGAAGTTTGAAGGTTGGTGGTATGGAGAGGGTTGCCATATCATTAGCTAAATCTTTACAAGATAATGGGCATGAAAGCCATCTTATATATTTTAAACATAAAAAGAAACATTATCGTACAGATGGCATACAAAATGTGCATTTTTGGAATTTTGACAAAATGCTTTTAAAAAGTGGTATAGGTTTTTTTTATGAGTTGTTAATTAGATTGTTAAATATACCATTTAGACATAGTTATGCCATAAGTAAAGGTTTTTTGACATCTTTTATCTTTAAGTATAAACTAAAACAACTTGAAAAAGATGGTAAGTTTGATTTGATTATCATAAGAGGGCAGGGAACTTTTGAGTTTTTGTGGTTCAATCAAGATGATAGATATGTTCAAGTTTGTGAAAACCTTTTGTATCCAGACCATAAAGTAAGTGGTTTGACAAAAATCTATGCAAAACTTTTATATGATAACAAAAACATAGCTTGTGTTTCAAATGGTGTTTTGGAAAGTTTTAAAAATTTGGAGAAAGAAGTATCTTTAAAGGCAAAAAAAGCTGTAAAAATAACCAATCCAATAGATATAGATTCTATACAAAAACAAAGTGATGAGTATAAGCCAGAAATAGATAGTAAGTATATTGTAAATGTTGGTAGGATAGCACCTGTTAAACAGTTAGGGTTGCTTATAGATTCATTTAATTATATTAAAAAAAGATACAAGATTGAGCATAAACTTGTTTTAGTTGGTAAAGGTCATGATGAACAAAATATAAAAAATAAGATTGAAGATTTGGGTTTGGAAAATGATGTGATGATGGTTGGACTAAGACCAAATCCATACCCATGGATAAAAAATGCTCAGCTGTTTGTTTTGAGTTCTAAGCATGAAGGTTTGGGGATGGTAATACTTGAAGCACTTGCATGTAAGACAAATCTTGTAGTAACAAAAAGTCCAGGTGGTGTTACAGACATTATGAAAGATGAGCTTTCTGAGTTTTTGTGCGAACAAAGTATTGAGAGCTTAGGAGAGAAGATGTATGAACAGTTGGTTAGTCCATCTTATATAGATTTCGATAAACATCTTTTTGAATTTTTACCAACTACTATTATAGGTAGGTATGTGGATGAATTTGTCAAAAAAGGACAAGTTGATGACTAAAATAGGTGTGATAGGTGCGGGTAAATGGGGTAGTGCTTTGGCTTATGCTTTTAGTCAAAAAAGTGAAGTTTTTATAACATCAAGAACACCGCGAGATGTAAAAAACTTTATACCTCTTAGTGAGATTTTGGAGTTTGAGTATCTTGTTATAACAGTTCCAGCACAAGAGGTTTCTGCTTGGTTGGAGCAAAACTTTGTGTTTAAAAACCAAAAGATACTTGTAGCTTCAAAAGGTATAGAAGCAAAAACAACAAGGTTTTTAAATGAGATTTACCAAAAATATGTTCCAGATGAAAATATAGCTTTTCTCTCTGGTCCATCTTTTGCGAGTGAGGTTATAAAAGCTTTGCCAACTGCTTTGGTTGTAAACTCAACAAACAAACAACTTTCACAAGAGTTTTGTGAGCTTTTTCCAGATTTTATAAAAACATACAGTTCAACAGATGTTGTTGGTGCGGAGATAGCAGGAGCTTACAAAAATGTTATAGCCATAGCTGGTGGTATTTGTGAAGGGTTGGAGCTTGGTAAAAATGCTTTGGCTTCACTCGTATCAAGAGGTTTGGTTGAGATGCAAAGGTTCGCAAAGGTTTATGGTGCGAAAGATGAAACATTTTTAGGGCTTAGTGGAGCGGGGGATTTGGTGCTGACTGCTACATCTACTATGAGTAGAAATTTCAGAGTGGGGATAGGCTTAGCTGATGGTAAAACAAAAGAGCAGATAGTAAAAGAGCTTGGTGAAGTAGCAGAGGGCATAGGTACAACCTATGCTCTTTATGAGATAGCAAAACAAAAAAATCTTTATCTGCCCATAGCAAAAGAGGTTTATGAGATGCTTGAAGGTAAAAATGTAAAAGACTCTTTGAGAGATTTACTTTCCTCTTAGATATTTATATATAATTCCAAAATAAAATAAAAGGTAGATTTATGAGTAGTATAAAAGAGTATTTGACAAATGGACACAGAGAGTGTGATGAACTTTTTGCTGTTATGGAAAATGGTGCGACAAAAAGTCTTAGCGATGCGAAAGAGGCTTATGAGAAGTTTGTGTATGAAACAGAGAAACATTTTCAGCAAGAAGAGAGAGTTATGTTTGTTGAGTTTGAAACTAAAACAGGTATGACACAAGGTCCAACTGCTATGATGAGACAAGAACACTCACAGATGAGAAATCTTATGCAACAGATGGGTGAAGCGATAGATAGTGGCGATAAAGACAAATTTTTTGGGCTTAGTGAAACACTTATGATACTTATGCAACAACACAATATGAAAGAGGAGCAGATGCTCTACACTATGGCACAACAACACCTAAGTGCAGAAGCTCCAAGAGTTGTAGAGATGATGGATTCTATCGTAGTGGAGTAGGGTTTGAACTTTAATGGACTTTCACTCGACCAAGCCCCACCCATACAAGCTCCGCTTAGATTTTTTCTAACTGCCCCTTTGTTTGGGATTTTGGCTGGTTTTTTACTTTTTTTTAGTGATACATCTGCACTTATGAGCAGATACAGTGTTGAGAGTATAGCTTTGACACATACCATAACCATAGGTTTTTTCTCATTTGTTATGCTTGGTGCTTTGACTCAGATGTTACCCGTTTTGGCAGGGGTTAAGATGAAGTATGTTCAAACAACATCAAACCTTTCACATGTAGCACTTGTTATAGGGTTGTCTTTAATGGTTTTTGGACTTTTAAAAGTTTCATCTTTTGCTCTACATGTAGCATCTGCTCTTTTGTTCTTTGGTTTTCTTGGTATGGGGGTTATGATAGCTCTTGCCATAAAAGATGTCAGTAACTTTACCGCAACTGTTAAAAATATGGCTCTTAGTTTGGCTTTTATGTTTTTTATACTTTTGATGGGGGTTTTTATGTTAGAGGGATATGCTTCATCTAATATATCTGCTCTACATGTAGTGGTTGCAAACATACACAGTGTATGGGCTGTTTTTGGTTTTGCCGGTTTGCTCATCATAGGTGTTTCATTTCAGATTTTACCTATGTTTTATGTAGCTCCGAGGTTTAAGAGGTTTTGTAAAAAAAGGGTTGCTTGGCTCATAGTTACAGGGTTGTTTTTGTGGGGTGTTTTAAACATTTTACAAATATCTTATGATGTTGTTGCGAAGGTTTGGATAGCACTTTTTTTCTGGGCTTTTGCTACAACTGTTTGGAAAAAACTAAATGAGAGAAAAAGAGCAGTTAGTGACATCACTGTTTGGTATTGGAGAAGTGCGAGTGTGTTTTTAACCATAGGCTCATTTTTTTGGGTTTTTGATGACTATTTTGAACATCGTTACACTATTTTGGTAGCACTTTTTGTTGGTGGTGGGTTTATATTTTCCATCATTATGGGTATGCTTTATAAGATAATACCGTTTTTGGTTTGGTTTCATCTAAATGCAAAAGGGTATATGAGTATCCCAACTATGAATGAGATGATAGATAAAAAACTCTCAAAGTTACAGTTTGGTTTGTTTATGCTCTCTTTGGTTGGTTTTGTTGTGAGTTTTTTTATGCCCTCTTTGTTAGAGTTTTTTGCTGTTTTGTTTATTTTGAGTATGGTTGTTTTGGAGCTAAACATAGTAGCACCTGTAAAGCTTTACTTAAAAACCATCAAAACAAAGCCAGATTTTGATATGAGTGCATTTAGTTAAAGGGTAGATATGAAAAATATAGTTCTTATAGGTTTTATGGGTGTTGGAAAGGGTAGCATAGCCAGAGAGATAGTTAAGCTTTCAGATTATGTAGCTCTTGATACAGATGATATGATAGAGAGTATGGAGAACAAAAAGATTAAAAAAATCTTTGAAGATGATGGTGAAGCATATTTTAGAGAGCTTGAAAAAAAGGTCGCAAAATGGTTACAACACAGTGTAAAAGATACACTCATATCAACAGGTGGCGGGTTTTACAAACAAAAAAATATCAAAAAGATAGGTAAAATTGTTTTGCTTGACTCACCATTTGAGGCTATCTTAGAGAGGATAAAAAAACATCCAAATGCTAAGAAAAAACTCAAAAAAAGACCACTTTTGAGTGATTTGAAAAAGGCAAAAGAGTTGTATGATGTAAGAAGACCAGAGTATCTTGCCATAGCAGATGAGGTTGTTGTGGTTACAGACAGAAGTTTTAAAGATTGTGCAAAAGAGATTTTAAAAAAGGTTAAATAGATGAAAAAGTTAGTTTTGGTTTTGATGTTGGTTGTTTCAGTTTTTGGTAGTGGTTTAAACACTCAAAGTAGTATTTGTGATGCGGTAAAAGAAGCAACTGCAAAAACAAAACCCATAATGTTTGTGATAACAAGAGATGGGTGTAAGTATTGTGATATTTTGAAGAAAAAAACTCTAAAAGATAAAAAACTTCAAAAAGAGTTAAATGACAACTTTGTAGTTGTTATAGCAAACACAAGCAGAGATGGTTATATACCAGCAGAACTTAGAAATGTAACTGGTGTTCCATCTATTTGGTTTTTGTATAAAAATGGTTTAAGTATGTACTCTTCACCAGCTGGTGCTCCACAAGATACTAAAAACTTTATAGATATGTTAAAAGAGGTTGAGGGTAGGTTTTACTACCTTGAAAAAAAGTTTGGTTCTAAACTAAACTAAAAAAATCTTCACAAATAAAGGATAGGGGATGCAACTGACGATAGATATAAAAGAAAATGCTCTCGATAAAGTTATGTATCTGTTAAAAAGTTTAAAGTCAGATGTGAAGATTGTAGATGCTAACCCTTTGGATATAGATATAATCTCTATATACGATAAAGATTATAAATATATCATTGAAGGAAGAGATGAAAGAGAAGCAAACCCACAAAATTATGGAACTATGGATGATATAAAGTGGGATTAGTATGTATAAAATTATTTTGCATAAAAGAGTTATAAAGTTTATCAATAGTAGAGATAAAAAAGAGAAAAAAACTATCAAAGAAAAGTTTGAACTTTTATCTAAAAATCCTTACCCAACAAATCAAAGATTGGATTTAAAAAAATTAAAAAATAGGTATGGTTTTAGATTGAGGGTTAATGAATATAGGTTTATATATGACATAGTAGATGATGAGTTAGTTATCTATATTGAACATAGTGGAAACAGAGGGGATATCTACTAAACTAAAAAAATCTTCACAACTAAACAGTAGAATTTTGTCGCTGTTTAGTTGTAAAAGCTCTTTTGAAAATCCTCTTTTTGAAAAAAGGGCTACTTTGTGTGGTTTTAGAGAGATTTTTTCACATTTTTCCAAGAGTTTGTTTAGCTCTTTTTTGTTGGTTTTGTGGTTTTTCCATTTGCACTCTGCTACATATATCTCGTTGTTTAGAGTTTGAGTTAGTATGTCTATCTCAACTTTTGCATCCCAGTAACTTCCAGAACTTAGTATTTTTTCTTTTACTTTTGTATGTAACATCAGTTGTGATAACTCCTCAAACATAAAGCTTACAAATGTGTATCTTCTTTGTTCAAAAAATTTAAAAAAGTTTGTGTAGTTTTGCTCTTTTATCTCTTTTTCGTAAGGGAGTATGAAGTAAAACCAAAATCTTAAAAATGGTGTGTTAAATATAACTTTGTGAGATATTCTGTACCTGGAATAAACCTTTTTTATTTTTTGTTTTTTGTAGAGTTGTTTTGGGTGTATCTCCCTTGAATACTCAATCTCTATGATACCCATTTGTTGTAAAAAGTTAAGGGTTTGTCCACCGCTTTGGTTGTTTAATCCAGCTCTGTTAAAAGATGAAAATATCTTTCTGTTTCCAGTTGCGATGGCTCTTAGAAGTTTTATGTTTTGTTTTTCATTTAGTGTGATTTTATCTATGTTTTGTTTTAGCTCATCGTAGTTTTGCAGTATATGCTTTTCTATGAGTTTTGGTAAAGGTTTTGTGAGGTCAAGAGGTGTATTTAAACCGCCAAATATGGAGAAAGCTTCAACAAGTATCTCCATATCATCTGGGTAGTTTGTTTTGTAAAAGTTTTGAAGCTCTTTTAAAAGTCTAAAATTACTCTTCAAACTCTCCACCAGCTCTAAAAGATAGTCTTGTTTTATCTTGTTTTAGTTTTTTGTAAAGTTTAAATTTCGCTTTTTCAAGTTTTTCATCATCAAACTCAAACTCTTTTTTTATATCTTCATCACTCAAACCTGCACTATCCATAGCAAAAAGTTTAAGCTCTTTTTTTGTAAGTTTTGCTTTCATAACCCCATAAAGCTCTTTGTCATCTTCTATGAGGTCTATGATGTCTAGACGGCAAAACTCTGCGAGTTTTTCTCTAAAACTGTTGTTTTTGTTGTATTGTCTCCATACTGTGCTTTCTAACATTATATTTTCTCCAAAATTTTTGTAAGGTCTTTTTCTTTTATGATGATTGTTGCCTCTTTTTCTAACACCTCTCTTGCACAAAAAGCTACACGAGTCCCAGCATACTTAAACATACTCAAATCATTTGCACCATCTCCACAAACAAGAGTTTCCTCTTTGCTTACTCCAAGTATGTTTTGTAATCTTTGTAGCATATCGCCTTTTGAGAAGTTAAACATCATATCTCCACCAACAAGCCCTGTGAGTTTACCATCTTTTACATGTAGCACATTTGAAAAATCTGCATCATACCCTAAGATATCTTTTGCATAAGATGTAGCAGTTCTAAAACCACCACTAAAACAAACTACCGTCATACCCATCTTTTTAAGCTCAGCTATGGTCTCTTTTGCACCCCTCATATATGGCAGGTTATGAGAGATTTTCTCCACCACTTCAAAGTCAAGCCCTTTTAAAAGCCCAACCCTTTTTTGTAAAGACTCAAAAAAATCAAGCCTCCCACTCATAGCCTCCTCAGTTATATGAGCTACTTCATCACCAATCCCCAACTCATCAGCAAAAAAGTCGATAGTCTCTCCGTCCATAAGTGTAGAATCAAAATCAAATACAGCAAGTTTTAACATCAAGTTTCCTAAGTTTTTTGAAATTATAGCTAAATAAAGGGGTATGTTGCCATTTTTTATTTCAATATGATATACTAAAACATTAATACAGATTGGAATTTTAAATGAAACAAAGAGAGTATCTACAAAACAGTTACGAGATAGATTTTGAATTTGAACAAAATGAGTTTGACTTCATAGTAGATGAGATGCCAAACAGATGGTTTAAAGGTAAGGGAAACTACCTCATAGTACATGTAAGAAAAGTTGAGATGACAACTTGGGATATGATAGCAGTTTTTGCAGAGTATTTGCAAATACCAGCTCAAAAGATAGGTTATGCAGGATTAAAAGATAAACATGCAACAACAACTCAATATATATCTTTTGAGGCAAAATATGAGTATGACTTAAAAAGGTTTAAACATCCACAAATAGAGATAGTAAAAACTTTTAGAGATTCCCACTCCATAAGAATGGGAGATTTAAAAGGAAACAGATTTAAAATCAATCTTTTTGGGGTAAATCAAATAGATGCTGGTCGCATAGAAAAACTAGCATATAAAACTCAAAAAGATGGGCTTGTAAACTACTTTGGCTACCAAAGATTTGGTAGAGATGGCGATAGTTTTAACCAAGCAAAAGAGATGATAGAGGGTGAGTTGTTTGTAGATGATGACAAACTTAAAAACTTTCTTATCTCTGTTTATCAGTCAAAATATTTTAATGAGTGGCTCAAAGAGAGAGTTGTGTTAAGTAGAGAAAAAAATGGTGGTAAGTTTTTACTTTTAAATGGTGATGTTTATATGAATGAAGATGGTAAACTTTTTACACCTAAAAAAATCCCACAAAAAGATTTTGAAGCTAAAAAAGTTGTGCCAACAGGTTTGCTTTGTGGTAGAGATGTTTACAGAGCAAGAGATGAAGCAAGAGAGATAGAAAAAAAGTATGATGATGGTTTTTTATATGAAAAAGGGCAAAGAAGAGAGGCCATAGTTTTTCCAAAAGTGATAGAAGCAAAATATGATAAAAACTTTTCTAAGTTTAGTTTATGTTTTGAACTTCCAAAAGGTTCTTATGCTACTGTTTTTCTTGAAACTATCTCAAATAGAAACTTAAAACCGAAAAATTTAAAGAAATTTTCAAAATAAAGTGTTTTATTATAATAATTTAATTCTATTTAGATTATAATTGCGTAATTTTTAAAATAAGGGAGCACACCTATGGGTGAATTGTTTACTTTTTTTGGACTTATATCTGAAAATCACGATTTTCTTTTCTTCGTTCACATGGTTTTATCAGCATTGATAGCTATCGTTTTGGCAAAGACTGCTATGTCAAATTTACAGTTAGTACCAAAGGGTACTCAAAACCTTATGGAGGCATACATTAGTGGTGTACTTCAAATGGGTGTAGATGTTATGGGTAAAGAACATGCTCGTAAGTATGTTGCACTTGTAGCTACTATTGGTCTTTTTGTTGGTATTGCTAACCTTATTGGTATAGTTCCAGGTTTTGAAGCACCATCATCAAGCTTAAATATGACTTTAACTCTTGCACTTACAGTGTTTGTTTACTACAACTATGTTGGTATCAAAACTCATGGTGTTGTTAAATACTTCAAACACTTTACTGGTCCAGTTTGGTGGTTGGCATGGTTAATGTTCCCTGTTGAGATAGTTTCTCACTTTTCTCGTATAGTTTCTCTTAGCTTCCGTCTTATGGGTAACATCAAAGGTGATGATATGTTCTTGGCGGTAATCCTTATTCTTGTTCCGTGGGTTCTACCTCTTATCCCTTATGGTTTACTTACTTTTGGTGCATTTTTACAAGCGTTTATCTTTATGATGCTTACTTATGTTTACCTTGCTGGTGCAGTAATCATCGAAGACCACTAAGTCTTTAACAATGCAAAAAGATTTGTTTGACAAAATCATCTCTTTTTTGCAGGGAGCATCTTGGGCAGTTGTCTTTTTTGGTGCTCTCATAACTTTTAAACTTTTTTCATCCTTTGGTTGGATTGTTTCTATTTTTGTAACCTTTCTTTATATTTTTATATCTTTGTTTTTAGTGTTATTGTTAGACTTTTTTGCTCTGAACAGAAAGAGATTTTTAGAACAACAGAAGCAAACTAAGCTTTTAGAGAAATTAGTAAACAATAAATAATGTTTTATTGTTTGCTTTGTGATATAATTTAGATAATAAATTTCTATATGGACAAAATTGTATGAAAACTATTGAGATTATACAATATACAAAAAACTTAAAACTTTTGTATGTTGAAGATAATGAAGATTCTAGAAAAACTACATCTTTACTTTTAGAAGAGTTTTTTCCAGATATTGTTGTGGCTGTAAATGGGCGAGATGGGTTTGAAAAATTTACTACTGAAAAAGATATAGATATAATTATTACAGATATAAATATGCCAAAATTAAATGGTATAGAGATGATATCTAAAATACGAGAGATAGATAATGATGTTTATATCATTGTTTTATCTGCATACAATGAGTCCGATTATTTTATAGATAGTATAAAATATGGAGTTGATAGCTATATTTTAAAACCGTTAGATATTGACCAAATTTTATCTGCTTTGCAACAGGTTATAAAAAAACATAGATTAAAAGAGGAGTCTTTAAAAAATTTAAGCTTGTTAAAGCAGTATCAAAATGTTGTAGATAAAGGTTCAATAGTTGCTAAAACAGATAGTGAAGGTATTATAACTTATGTAAATGATGAGTTTTGTTCACTGTTTGAATATTCTCGTGATGAGTTGATAGGAAATTCCCATAAAATTATAAAATCAGATGGAACAAACCTAAGTGTATATACAGATTTGTGGAAGAGTATTAAGATAAACAAAGAGCTTTGGCAGGGGATTTTTAAAAACCGTTCAAAAAGTGGCAAAATCCACTATGTTAAATCTACAATACAACCTATTTTAGATATAAATGGTGAGATTATAGAGTTTATCTCTCTTAGTGATGATGTTACAGATATTATGAACCCTAGAAAACAATATATAGACACCGTTAAAGGGCTAGACAAACCACAGGTTATATATTTTAAGATTGAAGACTATTCTTTGCTTAGGGAATTTTACAGTAGTGATATTGTAGATATTATAGATGATGAGATTTTTAGAAATGTTAAATTTTTTCAAAAAGCAAATGAGCTTGACTCTAAGCTTTACCAAGTTGGAAATGGTGAATATGCTTTTGTAACTGATAAGTTTGAAGATGAAGAAAAGATAGTATCATTTGCTAAAAACCTACAAGATTTTATTAAATTTAAAAAGTTAAAAATACCAAACATAGAGTATGATACTTCATTTATAGCAGTTGTTGTGAGTGATGGTGAAGATGTTTTGGAGAGTGTTAAAGTTGGTATTCATAAACTTTTAAAAAGTAAAAAAAGATTTGTCATAGCTAACAACTTTGCAAAATTAGAAGCAGATAGAGTTGAACAAAATATAAAAACTATACAGATGATAAAAGAGGCAATATCTTCAAACAATATTGTTTCATTTTTTCAACCCATAGTTGATAACCAAACAAAACAGATAGTAAAGTATGAGTCTTTGGTTAGGATTATAGATAAAAACAACAAAGTTATAACTCCATATTTTTTCTTAGATATAGCCAAAAAAGGTAAGTACTATTATCAGATAAGTTCTATTGTTTTGGAAAATTCTTTTAGAGCATTAGAACAAACAGATAAAGAGATATCTATAAATATGTCTATTTTGGATATAGAAAAAGAGATAACAATCAAAAGACTTTTTGAACTTTTACAAGAGCATAAAAAAGATGCACATAGAATTGTTTTAGAACTTTTAGAAGATGAAGAGGTGCATGATTTTACAAAAGTAAAACAGTTTATAAAAGATGTAAAATCTTATGGTGTTCAAATAGCCATAGATGACTTTGGAAGTGGGTACTCAAACTTTGAGAGGCTTTTAGATTATGAACCAGACATCATAAAAATAGATGGTTCACTCATAAAAAACATAGTAGAAGACAAGCTTTCAAGAAACATTGTAGAGACTATTGTAACCTTTGCAAAGAAGCAAAATGTGAAAATAGTTGCAGAGTTTGTTGAAAATGAAGAGATTTATGAACTTGTTAAGAGTTTAGGGGTTGATTTTACACAAGGCTACTATTTCGCAAAGCCAACAGCTGAACTTATTTATGAGATTTAAAAGTTTTTTTAGATAAAATATAACAACTATAAAATCTATCTAAGGAACATTATGTTTGAAGTAGTTATAGGACTTGAAGTCCATGTTCAGTTAAATACAAAAACAAAACTTTTTTGCTCGTGTCCTACGAGTTTTAACCATACTCAAAATACTAACACTTGTCCAACTTGTTTGGCACTTCCAGGTGCTTTACCTGTTTTAAACAAAGAGGTTGTTCACAAGTCTATTATGCTTGGAACAGCGATAGAAGCTAACATAAATAAAACTTCATATTTTGATAGAAAGTCTTACTTTTACCCAGATTCTCCATCTGCTTACCAAATCACTCAACTCTACACACCCATAGTTGAACATGGTAAACTAAATATAGATTTTGAAGATGGCTCAACAAAAACTATCCGCATAAACAGAGCTCACATAGAAGCAGATGCCGGTAAAAACATACATGATGGTGATATCAGTAAAGTAGATTTAAACCGTGCTGGAACACCACTTTTAGAGATAGTGAGTGAACCAGATATGAGGAGTGCGGAGGAGGCTATACTTTACCTCAAAAAGCTTCACTCTATCATCCGCTACACAGATATTGGCGATGCAAATATGCAAGAGGGTTCTTTTAGATGTGATGTAAATGTTTCTATAAGACCAAAAGGTGATGACAAACTCTACACAAGAGTTGAGATTAAAAATCTAAACTCTTTTAAGTTTATACAAAAAGCGATAGAAGTTGAAGTGGCTCGTCAGGTAGAGGCTTGGGAAGATGGAACTTATGATGAAGAGATAGTTCAAGAAACAAGACTTTTTGACCAAATAAAACAGGAAACAAGAAGTATGAGAGGTAAAGAGGAAGCAGCAGACTACCGTTACTTTCCAGAACCAGACCTTCTAAAATGTGTTGTTACAGATGAGATGATGGAGAAATACTCACAAATCCCTGAGCTTCCAGATGCTAAAAAAGAGAGATTTGTAAAAGAGTATGGTATGAGTGCATACAATGCTATGGTGATAACTTCATCTGTTGAGATGGCAAACTTTTTTGAAACTATGATGAGTAGAGATGGTGTGAGTGCAAAAACTGCTACAACACTTCTAACGGTTGAGCTTCAAGGAAGACTAAAAGGTGAGTTTAACATCACAAACTCACCAGTAGATGCAGATAAACTAGGTCTTTTAGCACTAAGAGTAGATGACAAAACTATCTCTGGAAAAGCAGCAAAAGAAGTACTTGATTATCTAATGGAAAATGATGAAGATGTAGATAGTGTTATAGAAAAACTTGGACTAAAACAAGTTACAGATATGGGTGCTATTGAGACTATGTGTCAAGAGATTATAGATGCAAACCCTGAAAAAGTGGAGCAGTACAAAGGTGGAAAAGACAAACTTTTTGGTTTCTTTGTAGGTCAAGTTATGAAAGCTAGTAAAGGTAGTGCAAACCCACAAGCTGTAAATGAAGTACTAAAAGCAAAACTTGGGTAGTAGATGAAAGCTTTTAACCGTTTTTTAGTAGATATTGCTTACAAGATAAACACATCTGCTTGGTATCAGCGAAAAAAACGGTTTGTTTATAACATACTTGAAAATGATGAGTACAAATATAAAAAGTACTTTGATATTTTTATGATTTTTCTCATATTTTCAAGTGTTTCTATCCTTATTTATGAAGTAAAAGCAGATGTACATGTATATCTAAATATTTTTAATAGTTATGTTATATCTTTAATCTTTTTTGTTGAGTATCTGCTTAGGTTTTGGATATCTAGCAGTGTTACTCAGGTGATTATAAATCAAGATGAATACAGTGATTTGTTAAATCGTGATTTTGATTTATGGTATGTTGTAAAAAGGATTATACGAGATAAGTTGGAGTATATCTTCTCTCCAAAAGCAATCATTGATTTACTTGCTATTATGCCATTTTTCCATGAGCTTAGACTTCTTCGTGTTTTTATACTTTTTAGAGTTTTTAAAATTTTTAGGTATGCAAAGAGTTTTCAAACATTTGCTTCTGTTTTAGCAACAAAAAAGTTTGAGTTTTTTACACTTGGTATGTTTGCATCCATAGTTATTTTTGTCTCTTCTGTTCTTATCTATGTTATGGAAGCAAACAATCCAGACTCAAAGATAGAGAGTCTTTACCATGCTTTTTACTGGTCAATAGTAACTATTAGCACCGTTGGTTATGGTGATGTTGTAGCAGTTTCACCAGAGGGGCAGTTTGTAGCTGTGTTGGTTATACTCGCAGGTATAGCGGTGTTGGCATTTACCACTTCACTTTTTGTATCTGCTTTTACTGAAAAACTTGAAGACATTAAAGAAGATAAACTTATACAAGATGTTTCAAAACTAAAACGGCTTTATATTATTTGTGGTTATGAACAAATAGCAAAAGAGGTTGCTAAAAAACTTATAAATACAAACTTTCAAGTGGTTGTTTTAGATAGTGATTTAGAAAGGGTTGAAAATGCAAAAAAAGATGGGCTTATAGCACTAAACTACGACCCTGGAACGGTAGATAGCTATAAAAAACTAAACATAAACCTTTCAACACAAGTAAAGGCTATCTTATGTTTAAGGGAAGATGATGTTGAAAATGTTTACACAGCCTTGACTGTTCGCTCTATAAATAAAGATGTATTTATAATGTCTTTACTCATAAACCGCATAAACAGAAACAAACTTTTATACTCTGGTGTAAATGAGATTTTATATGACAAAGAGTTTGTTGGGCTTGTAGCTCGTGAGTATGTGGGACAGCCAGTTGCATTTGAAGCTATACATACTATCCGTTCAGAAAGTGGAGCGATTAGGATGGAAGAGATACCCATTACAGAGAGGGTACTCCAACATTTTGTTATGGTTGGTGAGCTTAAAAATACAAAATTTAGAGTTGTAATACTTGGGATACATAAAAAATCTACGGGTAGATTTTTGTTTAACCCTATTGACAGTACTATTTTGGAAAGTGGAGATTTTTTACTTGTTATAGGTAACTATATGTTCATAAGAGAATTTAACAAACATCTACTAAAATGAGTTTAGATATGAAAAAAAAAGCAGTATTAATTTTTGGTTACAACGAATATGGGCTTGAAATAGCTAAAAATGTTAGTTTTAAATATGAAAACATAGTTGTTTACAGTCTAGATGAGATTAAAGAAGATGACAAGCAAAAATATAGTTTTGATTTTAAGGTTTATGACATAAGTGATGATTGGGAGAGCTTAAACAATGAGTTTGATATGCAAAGTTCTATCATATTTTGTGCACTTAGAGATGAAGCTGAAAATATATTTTTGACAATCTCTTTGAGAACTGCTTTTAAAGAAACTTTTATAATCTCATTAGCAAACAACAATGAAGATGCCAACAAACTAAAAATGGCAGGTGCTAGTAAAGTTATCCCCATAGTTGAAACAACAGCAGGGATTATAACAGATATGTTAAAAAAACCAATCATAACAGAAGTTTTACATAGCATACTCTATGAAGATAGTTTACTTAAAATAGCTCAAATAGTTATAGACGACAGTAGCCATTTTAAAACTCAATACCCAGCAGATATAGAGTGGAGCAGAGACCATGGGATACTTGTTATATCTGTTATACATCAAGATGGAAGCAGTGAGTTTATATATTCTAGCAGAAGTAAAAACCAATACATAAAAGATGGTGATACACTTATAGTAGTTGGTTACGACAATGACATAGAAGCTTTTAAAAAATTGGTTATGGAAGATAGGTATTAGACTTTATTATAGATAATTTAGTTTATTTTCTATTAACCACACAGTTATATAATTTGATAAAAACGATTATAAGGTGTGGTTATGAGTAAAATAGATGAGATAAGAAAAGAGGTTGCCAAAGTTGTTGTTGGGCAACAAAAGATGATAGACTCCCTTTTGATAGCTCTTTTGTGTGAGGGGCATATCCTCATAGAGGGGGTTCCAGGACTTGCGAAAACTACAACTGTAAATGCTTTGGCTAAGGCTTTGGGGCTTAGTTTTAAAAGGGCTCAGTTTACTCCTGACTTACTTCCAGCAGATATACTTGGTGCTGAGATTTACGACCCACAAAACAATCAGTTCAAAATCAAAAAAGGTCCAATCTTTACAAACCTTTTACTCGCAGATGAGATAAACAGAGCCCCAGCAAAGGTGCAGTCTGCTTTACTTGAAGTTATGCAAGAAAAACAAGTAACACTTGGAGATACAACTTTCAAACTTGATTTACCATTTTTTGTAATGGCTACTCAAAACCCTGTTGAACAAGAGGGGGTTTACCAACTTCCAGAGGCTCAGTTAGATAGATTTATGTTAAAACTTGTAGTTGGTTACAACACAAAACAAGAGGAGTTGGAGATAGCTCGTCGTATATCTACTGGGGAGTTTGAGCAGATACAAAGTGTGCTTACAAAAGATGAACTTCAACAACTAAAAGCAGATGTAAAAGCGGTACATGTAGATGATGAAGTGCAAGAGTATATGATAGAACTTGTAAATGCTACAAGAAACCCACAAGAGTATGGATTGGATGATATAAAAGACTATATCCACTTTGGGGCTTCTCCCCGTGTTAGTATAGATATGTTCAAAGCGGTAAAAGCTATGGCATTTATGAGGGGTAAAGATTTTGTAACACCTGTTGATGTAGCTTACATAGCCAAAGAGCTTATGAGACACCGCATAGTTTTAACTTATGAGGCAGAGGCTGAGGGGGTAACAACAGATGAGATTATACAAAAAGTTCTTGAAGCAGTGGTGATTCCATAGTTATGAGTAAACTCAAAAAGATTTTAGTTAAAGCTCGTCGTCAAGTTTTTTCTGAGATGGTTGGGGCAAACCCATCATCTTTTCATGGAGAGGGGTATGACTTTATAGAGCTTCGTGAGTATATGCCAGGAGATGACATCCGCCACATAGACTGGAACATAACAGCAAAGATGCAAAAACCATACATAAAAGTTTTTCGTGAAGAGCGGGAGCTAAATGTGGTTTTGGTTTCCATCTTAAATGGTAGTGTCTATTTTGGGTCTAAAAAATTTAAACAAGATATCATAGCAGAGATAGTTGCTTTGCTCGGTTTTTCTGTTTTGAAAAATGGGGATTTGCTTAGTTCTTATATATTTACAGATAAGATGGAATCTTTTTTCAAGCCGAGCAAAAAGCTACACCAAACTCATAAGATGACAGAGGAGATTTTAAACTTTGAGCCACTTGGAAAAGGGGTTGATTTTAAAGTGGTGGCAGATACACTCTTTAAGAGGGTAAAAAGAAAATCTCTCATCGTGATAGTTGGTGATTTTTTTGAAGTGCCAGATTTTGCTATGTTGGCAAAAAAACATGAGGTTGTTTGTATAGTTGTGAGAGACAGATTTGAGCAAAAACCGCCATCTATGGGGTTTGTATCTTTGGTTGACCCAGAAAACAACAGTTTTGTGGAGGGAGATTTCTCTAACCAAACCATAAAAGAGTATGAAAAACAGGTGCAACTACACGACAGAAAGTTGTATGAAACTTTTAGAAAACATAAAATCAGATTTACAAAAATCTACACAGACAGTGTTGTGAGTGTGGAGCTAAGGAGGTTGTTTGTATGAAACTGCACGACATAAAACCCCTTATGGAAGTAAATGAATACTCTTTTTACTATTTTGTAGCTATGTTGGTGGTGGGTAGTTTACTCTTTTTTGGGGCTATCTATCTGCTTTTTAGATGGCTAAAAACAAGAAAAAAATACAACCTTAGAAGGGAGCATTTTAAACTGCTTGATGAGTTGGACTTTGCAGATACAAAAAAAACAGCTTACAAAGTTACGAAGTATGGCTCAACTTTTAGAGATGACTCACCAAGACACAAAGAGATGTTTGAAAACCTTACTAAAAGGTTGGAGGAGTATAAATACAAAAAAGATGTGGGTGAGTTTAGTGATGAGGTAAAGGGGTATATAAATCTTTACAAAGGTATGATAGATGTTTGATGGTCTTTACTTTGAGTTTCCAAAAATTTTCTTTGTCATAGGTTTTTTCATAGCTTGTGAAACACTTTGTAAGATGAGGTTGCCATCTATATATTTTCCACATGCAAAACTTTTTTTAAAAAGTGGTTCTTCATCTTCAAAACTGCTTTTTTTCTTAAAATGGGTTGGGATTTTGTTTCTTATATTTGCCCTTATGTCCCCTGTAAAAGATGAACCTTATGAGCTTGACCCAAAAGATGGGGTGGAGATAGCTCTTGTTTTAGATGCTTCGGAGTCTATGTATGCCAAAGGTTTTGACCAAAACAACTTTAATCTAAGCAGGTTTGATATTGTAAAAGAGATAGTAAAAGATTTTATACAAAAAAGGAAAAATGACAACTTAGGGTTGATAGTGTTTGGTTCATACTCGTTTGTGGCTTCCCCACTAACTTATGATAAAAACATACTCTCAAACATAGTTTCTGAACTACAAATAGGTATGGCTGGAAGATACACAGCACTTTATGAGTCGTTGGCTCAAAGTGTAAACATCTTGAAAAACACAAAAGCAAAAACAAAGATAGCCATACTTCTAACAGATGGTTACTCAACAAAAAATGTAGATACCATTCCCCTAAATGTGGTTTTAGATATGGTTAAAAAAGAGCATATAAAAGTTTACCCCATCGGGATAGGGCGAGATGTAAATGTTAAAGTTTTGCAAAAGATAGCAAAAGAGAGTGGGGGAATTGCTTTTGGTGCTTCAAATGCACAAGAGTTGGCTATGGTGTATGAAAAGATAGATGAACTTGAAAAATCAAAGATAGAGAGGGAGAGTTTTACATACCTAAAATACTATTACACATACCCACTTTTTGTATCTTTGCTTAGTTTGATGTTTTATATATACCTTAGAAATAAAAGAGGAGATGTGTGATGACATTTTTACATCCAGAGTTTTTATACTATATGTTGCCACCACTTTTTATACTGTTTGCACTTTTACTTACTCAAAAAGATGTTCAAGCTCAGTTTTTTAGTGAGGAGGTTATAGACAAACTAAGAACAAATGCGAACACTTTAACACTTCAAGCACGAAATGCTCTGTTTTTTCTCATAGGTTTTCTCATAGTTATAGCCTTGGCTCAACCAGTGATAAAAGATGGAACAATTCAGGTAAAACAAAAGAGTGCGGACATTATGGTAGCACTTGATATCTCTAACTCTATGTTGGCACAAGATGTTTACCCAAACAGACTTGAACTTGCCAAAAAAAAGGCACAAGATTTCATAGATGGTGTAGATGGGGACAGAATAGGTGTGATGGCATTTGCCAAAAACTCCTACCTTGTTTCTCCTCTTAGTTTTGATACAAAAGCGGTTAAGTTTTTGCTACAAAAGTTAGATACAACCTCCATAACTCAACAAGGAACAAGCATACAAACACTTTTGGAGTCTTTTAACAAACACTCAAAAAATGAGCAAAAATATCTGCTTATTTTTAGTGATGGTGGAGATAAAAAAGATTTTTCACAAGAGATAGCTTATGCCAAAGAGCATAAAATCTCTGTTTTTGTGGTTGCTATGGGTAGCAAAAAAGGCTCTGCGGTAAAAGATGTAAACGGAGAGTTTATAAAACAAAATGGGCAGATAATCATCTCTAAACTAAATGAAAACATAGCAGACTTGGCAACAAAAAGTGGTGGGTTTTATGTGCAAAATACAACATCAAATGAAGATGTAGAGTTTATGTTAAAGCAGATAAAAAGATACACAACTAAAAAAGAGCTAAAAAACCAGCAGATACAAAAGTATATACCACTTTTTTACTACCCTGTTGGGTTGGCACTTTTTATACTCCTTTTTGCTACAAGTTCTATGAGTAAGAGAGAAAGTGTTTATGTTCCTGCTATGGTTGTGTTTATGCTCATCTCTCCAACAGTTTCAAAGGCTGGTGTGCTTGACTTTTTGGAGCTACAAAAAGCAGATGAGAGTTACACAAACAAAGAGTATAAAAAATCTGAAAAAATCTACAAAGAGTTTCTAAAACACAGCAGTAGTTCAGAAGCTCACTACAATCTGGCAAACAGTTTGTATAAACAAAAAAAGTATGATGAGGCTATAAAAGAGTATGAAAACTCATTTTTTGGCTCAAAAGATAAAAAAGCTTCAAAATATGCAAACATAGGAAATGCCTATGCTCAAAAACAAGATGAAAAATCTTTGCAAAATGCCATAAAAAGTTATGAAAAATCTTTGGAGTATAAAGAGGACAAAGATGTTAGAGAAAACTTAGAAGCTGTTAAAGAGTTGTTGAAAAAGAAGAAACAAAAAAAACAGAAGAAACAAGACAAAAAGCAAAAACAACAACAAAAAAATAAGCAACAAAACAAAAAAGACAGTGGAAAAAAATCTCAGCAAAACAAACAAAACTCTAACAAGAAAAAAAGTGACAAAAAAAAGAGTGAAAATAAAAAAGATGAGAAAAAACAAAAACAAAACACTCAAAAAGATACTCAACAAAAAACAGCTCCACAAAAAGCCAACCCACAAAAGATGAGTGAAAAAGAGATGAAAAAATGGCTTAAAAAGTTAGAACAAAAACAGAGTTCTTTTATGTATAAACTAAACAAAAGCAAACCACAAAAGGAGTTTGAAGATGAAAAACCTTGGTAAATACTTACTACTTTTAATCCTACATGTAGAGATTTTTGCAAGGGTAGTTGGGTATGTAGATAGTAAAAATGTGGTGCTTGGAGATAGTGTTATTTACACACTGAAAATCTCAGGAGATGATATACAAAAGCCAAACATCACAGAACTTTGTGGGGTAGATGTAAGTGGTGTTTCACAATCTACAAGTTATAGAGATATAAATGGAAAAATCAGTAAATCGTATAGATTTTCTTACCAGTTTGAACCACAAAAAAGTTGTGTGATAAAACCTATACACTTACAAATAGATGGTAAAGATGAGGTAACAAAAGAGATTAAAATATCTGTTGTAAAAATACCACCTCAAACAAAAGATGGTAAGTTCTCTTTACAACTCTCAACAGATAAAAAAGAGGTTTTTGTTGGTGAAGCCTTTGATGTTTTGGTGACTTTTAAACAAAATCTATATGCAGGTGCATTGGAACTTCGTTATGATGAACCAAAGTTTGAAGGTTTTTGGGTAAAGGGTAAATCAAAACCACAAATAACAAAGCAGGGGGATTACTCCATCACAAAAATTGTGTATAAAATAGCACCTCAAAGGGTTGGAAAGTTAGAGATAAACCCTGCCAAAGTTGCAGTTGCAACAAGGGTAAATGGTAGTGGTGATTATGGTATTTTTGTGCAAAATGTTAAGTGGAGGTCATACTACTCAAACACTCTACATGTAGAGGTTAAACCTTTACCAAATGGTGTAGATTTGGTAGGGGATTTTGAGATTTTTACAAAATACAACAAAACAGATATATCTCAAAATGAGGCTTTTAATGTTGAGGTGGTGGTAAAAGGTAGTGGAAACCTTGAAGATATAAAAAGTTTCAAACCAAATATAGCTGGTGTAAATGTTTTTGATGAAAAAATAGAGGTAAAAAATGGTATGGCAACACAAAAGTTGGCATTTGTGAGTGATGAAGATTTTACAGTACCACCATTTAAACTTACATATTTTGACACAAAAACAAAAAAAACAAAGGTTATACAAACAAAAGAGATAAAAGTACATGTAGAGTCCGCACCACATAAAAAGATGGTAGTAAAACAACCAACCATACAACAACAAGTTACAACAAAAGTGGTAAAAGAGGAGTCTTACACTCTTAGCATAGCTACTTTTTTTGTGGGGCTTGTTGTTGGTATGTTACTTATGTGGAGTAAACCGTGGCAGATAGATAAACAAAATAAAATAGATACAAAAGATAAAAAGCTTTTACTTATAAAACTTTTACCTTTTAGAGATGATGATGAAGATGTAAAAAAAGTTGTAGATATTTTGGAAAAAAATATCTACGAAAACAAAGATGTAAAGATAGATAAAAAGCTTTTAAAAGAGGTTGTTAAGAGATATTTGCAATAGCCTCATAAGCAACATCTATCATCTTGTCTATCTCATCTTCTGTGATAATGTATGGTGGCATAAAGTAAACTATATGCCCCAGAGGTCTTAGTAACACACCGTTGTTTAAACCGTGTTGGTATATTTTAAGTCCAACTCTCTCTTGTGGTTTGTAACCTTGAAGCTCAATGGCACAAACCATACCAGTTTGACGAACCTCTTTTACATTTTTTAATTCTTTAAACTTTTGAAGTTTAGAAGCCATATACTCAGCTTTTTTTAGATTTTTTTCAACTATATTTTCATTTTCAAAAATATCCAAGGTAGCATTTGCAGCACTACATGCAAGAGCATTTCCCGTGTAGCTGTGTGAGTGTAAAAAAGCTTTGTATTCGTTATAATCACAATAAAATTTCATATATATTTCATTTGTTGTCAGCACAACAGAGAGTGGCAAGTAACCACCAGTCAGCCCCTTTGAAAGTACTAAAAAGTCTGGCGATATTTGTGAATGTTCACAAGCAAAAAGTTTACCCGTCCTTCCAAAACCAACCATAACTTCATCTGCTATGAGATGTATGTCGTATCTGTCACAAACCTCTCTTAAAAGTTTTAGAAAAAGTGGTGAATACATATGCATATAACCAGCCCCTTGAATGAGTGGTTCAACTATGATGGCACTTATCTCATCTGCTCTTTTTTCACACAGTTTTTCAAACTCTTTTATGGCCTCTTTTGCACTCTCATCACTCATATCTTTTGGTGTTGGTGTTTGTATGGTTTGTAAAAGGAGTGGTTCATAAGTATCTTTGTAAAGTTCCACATCTCCAACACTCAAAGCCCCTATGGTTTCACCATGGTAAGAGTTGGTTAAAGAAACAAAAAGTGGCTTTTTTTTACCACTGTTTAAGTGAGCATGAAAACTCATCTTTAAAGCTATCTCAACTGCACTTGAACCATTGTCTGAGTAGAAACATTTTTCCAAACCTTTTGGTGTAAGCTTTACAAGTCTTTGAGACAATCTTACAACACTCTCATGTGTAAAACCAGCCAAAATAACATGTTCAAGAGTATCTAACTGCTCTTTTATCTTACCATTTATGTAGCTGTTTGTATGCCCAAAAATGTTCACCCACCAACTGCTGATGGCATCTATATATCTGTTCCCGTCAAAATCTTCAAGGTAAACTCCATGAGCTTTTTTTATGGGTATGAGGGGTAAAGTTTCGTGGTCTTTCATCTGTGTGCAAGGGTGCCACAAAACCTCCAAATCCATCTGTTTTAGTGTTGAGTTGTCCATACTTTTTTACCTTTTTGACTAAGTGTTTTGTAATCATAACAAAACTTTATGAAGTTTTAATGAGTTTTTACATAAAATGTCGCAAAAACATAAGGTTACATTTATAATGATTACTTGGATGCAAAGACACAAAAAGTGGCTTATTATAACTATTTGGATATCTACTATCTCTTTTATTGGTAGTGGTGTTGTTATGAACTGGGATGATTTTGGTAAAGGTGGTTCAAACGGAGCTGTTGCAAAGGTTGGAGATGTTGAGATAAGTGGTGGTGAGTTAAATAGAGAGTACTCAAAACTTTATATGCAGTACAGCCAACTTTTTCAAGGTCAGTTTGATACACAAAAAGCAAAAGAGTTTGGATTAGAAGCACAAGCTTTAAAAAAGTTGGAGGTTGATGCACTCATTTTAAACCTTGCAAAACTTTATGACTTACAAGTTACAGATGTTGAACTTTTTAATGAGATAAAAAAACAACCATATTTTGCTGGTGAAGATGGGTATTTTAGTAAAGAGGTTTACAAACAAGTTTTATCTAAAAACAGATTGTCTGTAAAAGAGTATGAACAAGATTTAAGAAAAGAGTTACTAAAAAGAAAAACTTTACTTTTACTTGCTGTAAAAGATAGTGAAGCGGAAAAAGATGTAGTAAAAACTGTACTTAGCATAGCAGATAAGATAGAATATAAAGTTTTAGATGCGGAAGATGTAAAAGTAGATAGTTCAGATAAAGTTTTAAAACCTTTTTGGGAGAAACAAAAACAAAACTTTAAAACAGAGACTACTTATGAGTTGGAATACATTGTTCAACCATCTTCAACAAAAACTTTTAGTGAAGCTGAAATCTCAAAGTACTACAATGAAAACAGAAGACACTTTTTAGATGATGAAAACAAAATTTTACCTCTTGAAAAAGCAAAAGATTTAGTTGTAGCAGAGTTACAAAACAAAGAAACAAAAAACCTTGCAAAAAGAACATATATCTACTACAAAAAAGGTAAAAAGATAGATATGACACCATCTAAAACAGTTATATCTAACACAAATAACCCTTATTCAGAAGATATATTTGCAAAAATATCAAAAACAACACTCTCTTCACCATTTATAAAACCAGTATTGTTTGATGGTAAATATATAATTTTTAAACTTGTAAAAATCACACCTTCAAGAGTAAAAACTTATGAAGAAGCAAAGCCAGAAGTTCTTGCACTGTTTTTAGTAGATGCAAAACAAAAGCAACTGTTGAAAAAAGCACAGGAGAGTGTTAAAACTTTTAAAGGTGATGTTACAGATTTCATAACAAGGGTCGATAGTAGTAAGGTAACTTTGCTAAACAATCAAGATGCAGAAATTTTCTTAGCTAGGTTGTTTCAATCAAAAGATAAAGAGTCTTTTATAGATTTACAAAATGGAAAAATTGTTCTTTACCGTATTTTGGAACAAAAGTTGCTAGATAATCCAAACAGTGATATGAACTATTCATTAATCAAATACAAAAGTGCTATTTTTGAACAAGCTTTACTAAAAGCTCTTCAAGATAAGTATAAAACAGAGATATATATCAAAGGACTCTAAATTGAGTAAAACTATTTTAGCTATTGATATCGGTTCTACAAAAATTTGTGCCGTAACAGCTCAAATAAATGAAGAGAACTCTTTAACTCTAACTGGTGCTGGTGTTGTAAAATCTCAGGGTATCAAAAAAGGGAGCATCACAAACATTGAACTCGCTTCAAAATCTATAAAAAAAGCGGTTGAAGATGCAAAAAGAGTTTCTGGGAGTTCTATAAAAAGTGCTATTGTTTCTATCTCTGGGGCATACACAAAGAGTTCTAACTCAAAAGCTATTGTAAATATACAAACAAAAGAGATATCTCTAAAAGATATCCAAAGAGTTATGAAAACATCTCTTTACAATGCCAACATACCAAATGAACACGAAGTTCTACATGTATTGCCTTATAACTTTAAAGTAGATGAACAAGATTTCATAGAAGACCCACTAGGTATGAATGCTTCAAGACTAGAAGTAGATACACACATTATAACAACACAAAAATCAAACCTAAACAATCTTAAAAAAGCGGTAAATGGTGCTGGGATAGAGGTTGAAAATGTTGTACTAAATAGTTATGCTTCATCTATTTCAACTCTAAATGATGATGAAAAAGAGTTGGGTGTAGTTCTTATAGATATGGGTGGACACACTAGCAATATGGTTATACACTCTGGAAATGGTATAAGATATAACGACTTTTTAGGTGTTGGTTCTTACCATGTTACAAACGATATCTCTATGGCATTTCATACACCATTGAGTATGGCGGAAAATGTAAAGATAAACTATGCTTCACTCTTAGAACCAACAGATGCACTAATAGAGCTACCTGTTATAGGTGATGAGGCTAATAAACAAGAAGTTTCGTTAGAAATAGTACACAATGTAATCTACGCAAGGGTTGAAGAAACACTTATGATACTTGCACAGTTTATAGAGAACAGTGGGTTAAAAGAGCAAATAGGTGCTGGGATTGTTTTAACTGGTGGTTTTTCTAAGATGGAAGGGATAAAAGAGTTAGCTAGTGCAACTTTTGGTTCCATACCAGTTAGACTTGCAAAACCTGTTGAGATAGATGGTTTGTTCGATGGCATAAAAACACCAGAATTTTCAACAGTGATAGGACTTGTTAAGTATAGTTCTTGTGCATACACTCCATACGAGATAGATGTAAATAAAGTTGTAAGACATGGAACAGAGATTTCAAATGAAAATACAGCTATAAACTTTAAAAAAGAGCAGGAACATCATGTTGTTCCATCTGTTGCAGATGAAGTTATACAAGAAGATGAAAAACCTCAAATGGTACAGATAGAAAAAGAGGTGCAAAAAAACAAAAATGATGAAGCGGGAGCTTTGAAAAAATTTATGAACTGGGCTACACAGTTATTTTAAGGAGAAAGTTATGGAACCATTTTTAGTAGAAGAAGCACAAAACATTACAGGAGCTAGAATTATCGCTGTTGGTGTTGGTGGCGGTGGCGGAAATATGATTGGCCATATGATAAAAGAGGGAGTTACAGGTATAGAGATGGTACTTGTAAATACTGATGCTCAGGTTTTATCTGAGAACAACTGTGCAACAAAAATTCAGATAGGTGCCAAACTTACAAGGGGGCTTGGTGCTGGTATGAAACCAGAGATAGGAAAAGAGTCTGCACTTGAAAACTATGACGATATAAAAGAAGCACTAACAGGTGCTGACATAGTTTTTATCTCTGCTGGTTTAGGTGGTGGAACAGGTACAGGTGCAGCTCCGATTGTAGCTCAAATAGCAAAAGAAGTTGGTGCTTTAACTATTTCAATAGTAACAAAACCTTTTAAATTTGAGGGTAGAAAAAGACTTAAACTTGCAGAAGAGGGTTTATCAGAACTTAAAAAAGAGAGCGATTCAATAGTTGTGATTCCAAACGACAAACTCCTTTCTATAATAGATAAAAAGCTTGGGTTAAAAGATAGCTTTAAAATTGTAGATGGTATTTTAGCACAGGCTGTGAGTGGTACTTCTGGTGTTATTTTATCTAGCGGAGAGAACGATATAAATCTTGACTTTGCTGACTTAAAAACTGTTATGAGTCATAGAGGTATGGCACTTATGGGTGTTGGTGAGTTTGAGGGTGAGAATGCAGCTTATGAGGCTATTAAATCTGCCATAGAATCTCCACTGCTTGATAATATGTCAATCAATGGTGCTATGGGTGTTTTAGTTCACTTTAAAATTCATCCTAGTTTTTCTCTTATAGATATTTCAGAAGCTATGGATGTTGTACATGAGAGTGCTCATGAAGAAGCAGAGGTTATTTTTGGTACATCAACAGATGAATCTTTACCAGAAGATTATGTAAAAATAACTATTGTAGCGACAGGTTTTGAAAAAGAGTTAAGTAACAATGAAGAGTTTGAACCACAAACACCTATATCTAAAACAACTACAAAAAATGTGATAAGACCTAAGCTTGTAGTTGGTGGCGATATGGACCAATGTGACTACTTAGATGTTCCATCTTTTATGAGACAACAACAAGATTAAGAGGTTTTTTAAACCTCATAATCTACAACTTTTGTTTCCTCTACAACATCTTGTATAACAGAAAGTACTTTTAAGTGTTCTGGATGTTTTGCATAGATTGCTAGGTCATCTTTGTTTTCAAATTTACTATAAAGAGACATATCAAATGCTCTTGGTGAGTCTGTAAAGTTTACACCAACCTCCATAGATTTTAAACCATCTATCTTCTCAACCAAACCTTCTAGTTTAGACTTTATGTTTTCTATGTTTTTGTCTTTGTTTTCCTCTTTAAATTTAAACATAACAATATGAATAACCATATTTTTGCCTCCTTATAATTTAGAATAATTATAGCAAGTTTTAATAATCTTTGTTTCACAATTAACGAAATATGTAAAGGATAAGCTTATGAAAAAAATGTCCATAGGTATGAAAGTTCACATCCCACTTATAGCTATAATGTCCCCCTTTGTCAAGACCACTTTTAAATCTATGGATAGACACATGCAAAAGTTCATAACGATATTAAATATATTGTAGAAGGTATTAAAACAGATAAGTTGTCAAGAAAAGAGATTATTGAGTTGTTTGATGATATTGAGTTGTCTTCAAAAGAGTTGTTTGATTATTTAAATGAGATAGT
>CAYNVR010000001.1:0-4650 GCA_964400715.1 uncultured Sulfurimonas sp. | reverse complement strand
AATATATATTGGAAGTTTTTAGACCAAATAATTTATAAAAAAAAAGGATTTTGAGTTGTTTGATTATTTAAATGAGATAGTTGAAACAAAGGCTTAGTTTACAAGCTAAAATAGCTTGTAAACATTTTAAGCATTACAAAGTTTTTTGTCAAATAAAATTCCACAATCTTTTGTTTTAGAGTATGCTTTTACCGCTGCTAAAACAGCCATATCTATAAATGGTTCTAAAACAATAACTGTCATATATGCACCACCAAAACTTAAAACATTTTGCACATTTTCTGCACCAAACCCTTGACCATAAAATGCCCAAAAAGCAACCCAAGAAACAATAGCTCCTTCCCAAACAATAGACATTTTTAACATTTGAGAGTAGCTTATATCTTTGTAAGCAATACCTTGTGGGATAATTCTTTTAACAGCTTCATTTAGGATAAGCATACTAGCTAAAAGTGTTGTTACATTTATACCGTATTGAGGTAGATCAAACTGAGCAAAGAAAACTCCTTGAATTAAAAGTCCAAGACTTAAACCTATCATAGCTGGGGCTAAACCAAAAACCAAAAATATAGTTGTACCCAAGATGAGGTGAACCTCGCTCACACCAACAGGGTAGTGTGGTAAAACCTCAAAACAAGAAAATACAACAATAGTTGCTATAATACTCTTTAAAACCAAAGAGATTAAACCATTTTCTTTCATATTTTCATAAGCCATCTTAGCTGTTACACCAACTACCCCTGCACCAGTTCCATAGCTAAGTAACATCTTAGCTCCATCTACTACACCCGCTTCTATGTGCATTTTTTATCCTTTTATTTTTAGAAATTATAGCTAAAATTTACTCTGAAATTGTTGCTATCGTTATTTGAATTTTTATCATCTACCATTGTATAGTACCCACTAACAACACCATTTTCAAACAAAGTGTACTCAACACTTATATCTTGTTCAACTATGTGAGCATCATCACCAGCACTGTCATTAGAACCTTTGAAATCTCCATAAGCATAACCAAAATCTATGTCATTGTAGCTATACCCAACTGTTGCACAGATAGAGTTTGCATCTCTGTCTTGTGTGATACCATCTAAAATAGTGTTGTCCATATTTGTAAATAGTGTTCCACCACCAAAGCCTGAAAAACTTTGTTTACCTTTTTGTTTTAGTGAGTTGTTGTAAGCCAAACCAAAAGTTAGTTTATCTACTTCAACCTCACCCATTAGACCAAATATCTCAGCTTCAACACCGCTGTTATCTTGTTCAGCTTGTTTTAGGTACTGAGCAGATAGTGTTATGTTGTTTAGAGTGTAACTCCCATCTACATAGTAAGTTGTGTTTGCTGTTTCATCATCTTTTTTACCATCTACACTAAAAAACCAACCATTTAGTGTGTAGTTGTCATTTTCGTATGTTACTCCACCAAAACCCATACCATTTTCACCAACAGATACCCAGCCGTTGTCTAGTTCTGCATCTGTACCTTGCCAAGCTGTTATAAACCCACCAACAAATGATAACTCATCTTTTTTGTAGCTAAGAGTGTATGCTTCAAAACTGTTTGCTACCATTCTTATATCATCACCATCTGCTAGTGGTGTGTCTATGTTTTGACGACCAGCTACAAGTTTTGCACCATCTTTTTCGTAGCTAATATAAGCTTGTGAAAGTGTTGAGTAGTTGTTGTTGGCAGATGAGAGTGTTTCATCTCTGTGTTTGCTCTCTCCACTTAGTCCAGCAACATCTTGTGTAGTTACAAACTCTATACCACCACCAAAGTTGTTGTAAGTTGCAAGTTTGTAAAAAAGTTTCCCACCAACAGCAGTTGTAAAAGTATCTGTGTCGTTTTTGTTTTGTGTTGTAGAGTAGAGAGTTCTAAACTCACCCTCAACACTACCATTTTTAACCATAGTTGTAACATCTGCATTTAAAACAGAGATAGTTACAAGTGATAATCCTATAAATTTTTTGAACATAGTTGTTTCCCTTGAAATAATTTTGCAAATGATAATCTATATCATTTTAAATATAGCTTAACAACTATGGCGGTGAAAGAGTTTTACTAACAGTTTTGTGGTAGTTTTCAAAAAACATAGGTATGTAAAAAAGTTTTAAAATCCTACATGTAAGAGTGTAAAAAAAACTGTTACAATGGCAACTTTTTTGAGATGGTTGTGTTAAAAGCGTGGTGGTTAGTTCATCTTCTTCTGACTCATTTTCAAGTGTATCATCTTCAAAATAGTTAAGATGACAAAAAACCACTCTTGATTTTTGAGCTTTTAGTGTAACTTGTGAAACAGTAGCAGTGATAGCATTTAGGGAAAAATAGTTTTTTCCAAATCCACGAGGCAATTTCATGGCGGTATTTTAACAAAAATTTGATTATAATTGCATAAAAAAGGGTTTTTATGGGCTATACAGAGTGGTTTGAAAAACATTCACAAAAACACAAAAAGATAGTACAAAAACTACTCTCTCAACACAAAACAAAAGATGAGATTATAGACTATTTTGAGTTTGAAAATATGGTAAAAAATGAGCCAGATTTTTGTCCACTCTATGCAAAAAATAAAAAATGTCACAACATAGAGTACCTAAACTGCTATATGTGTGCTTGTCCAAATTTCCGTTTTAATGATAATGGAATAGAAAAAAAAGGGAACAAAACAGTTTTTAGCTACTGTGCCATAAACTCAAAAGATGGAAGAGCTGGTGTGTATGGGGAGAAAATCCACCAAGATTGTTCCAAGTGCAGTGTACCACACACAAAAGAGTACATACAAAAACATTACAGTGAAGAGTTTAAAGTGATGATGAGTGAGTGTAGTTTATAGATGGGTGTAAAAACAACTATAACTCTAAAAGAGGCAAACAGTTTGTTTGAAGGGTTTGAGTTTAAAAAACTAACCCCAACAAAAGATGGGGTGATGGACACAACCTACTTTGCAGATGGATTTGTGCTAAAAAAATATGAAAGAGATGTAGATGTAAAAAGAGATACAGAGCTTCTAAACATACTCAAAAAAAATGGTTTAGATGTTCCTACATGTAGAGCAAAAAATGACCCTTTTTACCTTTATGAAAAACTAAATGGGCTACATGTAAAGAGTGTAAAAACATTTCACATAGTAGCTATGGCAAGGTTTTTTAAAACTTTTCACAACATAAAATTTAAAACTTTAAAATATGATGAGGTTGTAAAACAAGATGAAGTAAAAAAACTTTTAAACTATACAAAAACACACTTTTTTTACTACTACAAAAAGCTACATTTTTTACAAAACTACAACCTACATGTAGATGGAGTTATACATGCAGATATGTTTAAAGACAATGTTTTGTTTGAGAAACAAAAAGTAAAAGTTTTTGATTTTATAGACTCAGCAAATGGTAGTTTTTTGTTTGATGTTGGAGTTTTTTTTGTTGGGTTTGGCATAGATAAAAAACTATTTTATAAGAAGTTGTTTTTAAAAATATATAACCCAAAAATCACCCTAACCAAACTTGAAGAAGCTATAAAATATGCAAAAGCATTTTATGCCCTAAAACGGATAGAAAAGTACAAAAACACAAAAAAAGCAAAAGAGTTACTATGAAACACGGAGCAAACATCTACAAATATAAAAACCCATCAAAAATAGTTGATTTTTCATCTAACATAAACCTACACAACCCTAAAAAAAAGTTTAGCATATCTCACAAAAAACTTCACAGATACAGCGACACAACATTCAAAAAACTAAAACAAACCATAGCAAAAAACTACAACCTAAAAACATCACAAATAGCCCTTTACAACGGTGCTACAAAAGCGATAGAAGAGCTCATAACCCAACTGCCAAACAAACACATCTACCTCTATGCACCACTCTATGGAGAGTATGAAAGTGCAGTAAAACTTACAAACAAAAAACTTCACAAGATAAACCGTTTTAAAAATCTTTACAAAAAAGTGAAAAAAAACTCCATAGTTGTTTTTGTAAACCCTTCTACCCCAGATGGTAGGTATTACAACTTAGATAAACTTTTAAAAATGTGGAAAAAACAAAATGCAACTGTTATTTTGGATGAGAGTTTTTTAGAGTTTGAAAAACTAAAAAGTTACAGAACACAAAACTACAAAAAACTTTACATAATCCAATCTTTTTCAAAGTTTTACAGTTGTGCAGGTGTGAGAGTGGGAGCTATTTTTTCTAACAAAAAAAACATAAAAAATCTACACAAAACCATCTGGAACCTATCTAGTTTTGATGTAGAGTTTTTAACAAAAAGATTAAAAGATAAAAAGTTTAAAAACAAAACTTTTAAAAAACACAAAAAAGCAAAAAAAAGGCTCTACAAAGTCTTAAAAAATTCAAAACACATAAAAAAGGTCATACCAAGCAACACAAACTTTTTCCTCACAAAAGTAAAAAAACCAAAAAAACTTTTTAAAAAACTTTTAACAAAAAACATACTTGTAAGAAAGTGTGAGAGTTTTGACTTTTTAGACAAAAACTATTTTAGGTTTGCTGTTAAAAGCCTAAGAGATGTTGATAGTTTGTGTGATATAATTTCAAAATAAAACAAGTAGGCAAAAATATAATGTCACCATTTATAAAGGAGCTAAAAGAAGGTGTAAAATCTTACATCCACAAATACAATTTCAAA